>NZ_JBJJBV010000088.1:0-22599 GCF_045446735.1 Nocardiopsis protaetiae | reverse complement strand
CGCTCGCCGGGCGAGCGCGCGATCGCCCGGCTCAAGCAGTGGGACATCCTGCGCCGCCTGCGCTGCTGCCCGCAACGCGCCGGCCAGATCACCCGCGCGGTGCTGGTCCTTCAGCTCCGAGAAGCAGGATGAAAAAGGCTCACTCTGGGAAGGCAGTCGCATTCCCCACGACCCCATGATGTGTCTTCTCGGGCTTCTGCAGAATAAATGCCTTCTGCCTGCGAGAACGCCTTGGGATCCTGGTGCCGATGTGGCCGATGCAGGTCACATCAACGAAAGCCAGAGGGCGGCGGCCACGGATCGTGATGGAGGCGGCTATTTTTGTGCTCGCCCTCCCTGCTGTGATGAACGGTTAGGTGGCCGGGGCGAGAGATCTGTGGTCTTCAGGTTGCTCTTCCCTGCTTTGAGTGAGTTCCTTTTTAAGCCAAGGAGGTTTTTGCATGACAAACGGAGTCGGTATGGATCCTGTCGAGGGCTATGCAGGTCCTCTTGGTGGGGCGGACGACGAAGTGGAAAATTACATGGATATCTACGGGGGCAGGGCTTCCCAATTCAAAGAATACTTTAAGAGCAGTGGTGATGGGAGGTTCCGCAGTGCGTTGGGGGAGTCTGACTAGTAGGACATTTTCCTTGCTTCTTGCTTTCTTTGTCCTGATTCCTTTGCTTGGATGTTCGGATGTTTCCGATTCTTCGGGCACCGGAGCGGATGGGGGTGTGGAAGCTTGGCACGGGCCGGACTGGGTGCTTCGCACGGTTCGCCTTGCCGTATTGGATCGTATGGTTCATGAGCAAGGCGCGGATGAGGTTTTTGGTTCTGTCGGTGACGGACACGAAGTTCTGGTAGAGCATGGGATTCTGGTGTCGGAACAGGGCGGATACCGAGTAGAGCAGGATCCGGTTGAGTGGTCTCCTTGGGGAGAGATCCGGTCTGATGTCGACTCGATCGACGATGCCCTTGCTGAAATTTTAGAGTCAAATGTCGTTGGCTGGTGTGGGAAAGAGGAAAATGCGTTCGATTTCGCCCGAGCGTACAAGGACAGATTCTCGGGTGAGTTTGATTCGCAGGAGGAGTATCGCGATAGTATCGCCGATTATGTCGACTGCGGGGACGGGCGCCTGTGACCCTCGGTTCCTGTGAGTTTCCGAGGTTTCAGGCAACGACTTTGCCGCCGCCTATCCCGGTATCGACGGCGAGTCCTTCGAGACCATGGAGGAGTACGAGGAGGACATCGCCGAGTACGTGGACTGCGGAAACGGGCGGGCCGACGGCTCTTGAGGGGATCGTGAACGGCGGGCGGGGGAGGGCCGGGGCCCTCCCGCGCCCGGGCCGTCAGGCCGGGGGTTCGCTCCAGCCGACCTGGAGCAGGTCCGGGCGCTGGCCGCGGCGGGCCAGCAGGGCGCGCCCCGGCGGCAGCTGCCGGGAGGCGGTGCCGTTGGAGAGGCGGCCCTCCATGCGGTCGCCGGAGAACAGCACGCCCGGGCTGGCCATGTCGTTGACCGCCTGGAGCACCGGCTCGAACATGGCGCGGGCCGCGCCGCCGGTGCGGCGGGCCGCGATGACGTGCAGGCCCAGGTCGGCGCCCTGGGGGATGAACGGCGCCAGGGGCGCCAGCGGGTTGGTCCGCGACCCGATCATGTCCATGTCGTCCACGACGACGTACAGGTCCAGCCCCTTCCACCAGCTGCGTTCGCGCAGCTGCTTGGGGGTGACGTCCGGCCCGGGGAGGCGCTCCTTGAGCGACCCGGCCAGGTTCTTGGCGACCGCGGCGGTCTGCTCGGCGCTGGTGCAGTACGCCAGCAGGTACTCCTCCGGCACCAGCTCCAGGTGGCTGCGCCGGAAGTCGACCATGACGATGCCGACCTCCTCGGCCGGCCGCCGCATGATCTGCTTGACCAGCCCGCGCAGCAGGGCGCTCTTGCCGCTCTGCGGGTCGCCGAACACCACCAGGTGCGGGTCGCGGGTGAGGTCGGTGGTGGCCGGGGCCAGTGTGCTCTCGGCCAGGCCCAGCACCAGTTCCAGGCGGCGGCCGCGGGGCGCGCGGCGGCCCTTGAGCAGGTCGTCCAGCTCCACCCGGGCGGGCAGGGTCTTGACGCCCTGCACCGCGCTCTGCGGCCAGCGCTCGCCGACGCGGGCGACCAGGTCGGCCAGCCCCTCGGACAGGTCGGCGGCGGTCGCCGACCCGTCCACCCGGGGCAGCGCCACGTGGGTGTGGTGCTCCTCGGAGGTCAGGCCGCGGCCCGGGGTGTCCTTGGGGACCTCGTCGGCGATCTTGCGGCCGATGCCCGAATCCATGGGGTCGCTGAGCCGCAGCTCGAACCGGCCGCCGAACAGCGCCTGGAGCCGGGACCGCACCTGGGACGCGGCCGCCCCGGTGAGGATCGTGTGCACGCCCAGGGACGGGCCCCGGGTGGCGATGTCCATGAGGAACTCGTCGGCCTCGTCGAAGGTGTCCCGCACCGACGACCAGCCGTCGATCATCAGGAACACGTCGCCCGCGACGCTCTCGGGCACCGTCCCCTCGGCGCGCGCCCGGCGCAGCGCCGCCGGGGAGTCCAGCTTGTACTTGCGGAACGCCCGCTGGCGCCGGTCGAGCTGGGCGCGCACGTCCACCAGCACCCGCTGCACCTTCTCGGGGTCGGAGCGCCCGGCCACGCCCGCCACGTGCGGCAGTCCGTCCAGCGACTGGAGCCCGCCGCCGCCGAAGTCGATGGCGTACACGACGACCCGGCCCGGCGGGTACCGCCAGGCGAGGGAGGCGACCAGCGTGCGCAGCAGCGTCGACTTGCCGGACTGGGGCCCGCCCAGGATCACCACGTTGCCCTCGCCGCCGGTGAAGTCCAGCTGGGCGGGCACGGTGCGCTGTTCGCGCGGGATGTCGGTGAACCCGAACACGGCGCGCATCTCCTCGGCGGGCGGCTCGGTGCCCGGCCCCTCCGGAACGCCGGGGCCCTCCGCGCCTTCCGAGCCCCCCGCACCGCCCTCGCCCAGCGCGGCGAGCACGGTGTCCAGGGTGAGCACCTCGGGCAGCGGCGGCAGCCACACCGGCCGCACCGGCGACGCCCCCGAGGCGACCAGCCGGTCCACGATGACCTGGAGGATCGTCCGCTTCTCCTCCTTGGGCGCCTCCTGGCGCCCCTTGAGCGAACCGATCAGCGAGTCCACCAGGGACCCGGCGCCGGTGACCTTGTCCAGGCCGTTGTAGGACAGCAGCGGCAGCACCGGCTCGTGCTCGTCCTTCTCCTCCTGCGCGGGCGGCTCGTAGGGCCCCGACACCATCGCGGCCTTGAACCTCTCGAACACCGAAGTGTCCACCTTCAGGTACCCGGAACCGGGTTCGGGCGGCAGGTGGTAGGCGTCGCCCACCCCGATCGCCTCGCGGCTCTCCGCCTCGGAGAACGTGCGCAGGCCGACCCGGTAGGACAGGTGCGACTCCAGGCCCTTGATCTTGCCGGACTCCAGGCGCTGGGTGGCCAGCAGCAGGTGCACGCCGATCGACCGGCCGATGCGCCCGATCGCCACGAACAGCTCGGCGAAGTCGGGGTGGGCGGTGAGCAGCTCGGAGAACTCGTCGATGATGATGAGCAGGTGCGGCAGCGGCTCCAGCGCCGGATTGTTCTCCCGGGCCGCCTCGTAGGCGTGCAGGTTGGGCAGGTTCCCGGCGTCCTTGAGGATCTGCTGGCGGCGCACCAGCTCGCCGAACGTGGCCTCGCGGAACCGGGCCACCAGCGAGTCGTCGTCGGCGAGGTTGGTGATGAGCCCGGCGCTGTGCGGCAGCCGGTCGGTGTCGGCGAAGGTCGCGCCGCCCTTGAAGTCCACCAGCAGCAGCGCCAGGTTCTCCGGCGAGTGGTTGATGACCAGCGACGCCACCATGGTGCGCAGCATCTCGGACTTGCCGGAACCGGTGGCGCCGACCACCAGCCCGTGCGGGCCCATGCCGCCGAACGCCGACTCCTTCAGGTCCAGCAGCACCGTGTTGCCGCCGGGCCCGATCCCGATGGGCACCCGCAGGTAGTCGCCGGTACTGCGGCGCACCCAGGTGCGGCGGGTGTCGAGGTGGGCGACGTCGGGCACGCCGAGGATCTCGGGCAGGCCGACGGTGGCGTGCATGGCGTCGTCGCCGTCGGCGGCGGCGATGCCGTAGGGCGCCAGGAACCGGGCCAGGGTGGTGAGGTGGGCGACGTCGGCCCGGTCCGCCCGGCCCTCCAGCGGCGGGTGGAGGGGTTCCCCGTCCTCGTTGGTGCGCGCGTCGCCGTCCTGGGTGAGGACGCCGTCGGCGTCGATGCGCAGGCGCAGGTCGACGGCCTCGGGCTCCTCGCGCTTGTCGGAGACCAGGGCGATGATGTGGATGCCCAGGTCGGCCAGGGAGGCCACCGGGGGTTCGGCGGCCAGCCCGGACAGGGTGGACTGGTGCTCGCCGTCCAGGACCACCACGAGCCGCTGCGTGCCCGGGCCCGGCGGGCGGCCGCGCCGCCGCTGGAGGTCGACGGTGCGGCGTTCGATCTCGTCGGCGAGGAGTTCGGCGGCCTGCACGGTGTTCCCGGCGACGAAGCGCGCGGGCATGGGCCCGTCCTTGGCGTCCTCGAACGTGTTGTGCGGCAGCCACTTGAGCCACTCCCACCGGTCGCGCAGCCGCTGGTCGCGGACCACCCCCACCCGCAGGTCGTGCGGGGAGTGGAACACGGTGAGCTGGGCGATGAGCGCCCGCACCAGGGACCGCCCGGCGGCCCGGTCGCCGACCACCGACACCACGCCGTACTCGCGCAGCGGCAGCACCAGCGGCATCTCGGGCACGTCCGCGTACAGCTCGATGAGCTGGTCGGCGGCGCCCTGGCAGACGGGGTCGTAGACGATGAGCGGCGAGGAGGTGTCGACCTTCAGCCTGAGCCGCCGGGCCAGCGGCCGGGTGCCCGAGCCCAGGCGCGCGTCCAGGAAGTCGGGGTCGGTGGCCCGCCGCTCCCAGCGCCGGGTGCGCGAGCGCGCCGGTTCGGTGAGCAGGTCGGGGGAGGGGTGGCGGAACGCGTTGTCGGCCCGCTGGGTCGAGGCGACGTCCCGGACGATCTCGCGCAGCTGGTCCAGGTAGTCGAGGTAGCGTTCGCGCTGCTCGCGGATGCGCTTGCGGGGGCCGTTGTGCTGGGCGACGAACATGATGATGCCGACGACCACGCTGGCCAGCATGATCATCACCCCGGCGACGGCCATCAGCGGCCGGTGGCCCATGGTGATGGACATCAGCAGCGAACCCGAGCCGGTGATGATCGGCATGATGATCATCGCGCCGGAGCTCGACGCCGGCGCGTTCTCGGGCATCTGCGGCGGGGCCGCGATGACCAGCGGAGATGTCCCGGGGGCGGGGGGAACACTGCGGGCGGGCCGGGGGACCGTCCTCGTCGCCACGGGCACCTCTCTTCCGTCCACCTACGAAGGCACTGGTGTCTGGTTACAGGGGGCTGGTGTCTGGGTGACTACGCTAGGCATGATCTCGCGAACGCCGCGAATCGCCTAATTTCACTTCAGTCCCGCCCCCGACCGGCCATAACGCCGCAAAAGGCGTCCGAGCCGAGACGACGAAGGAACGATAGGTGTGAGTGGATACTGCCGGGTGACCGTCACCGGTCCGGAGCGCTGGGCGGACCTGGCCCTGCCCGGGACGGTGCCCGTGGCCGCGCTGATGCCGCGCATCGTGGAGGTCTGCGCCCCCGACACCGAGGCCCTGGAGCCCGCGGCCTGGACGCTCACCACCGTCGACGGCGCGCCCGTCCACCCCGACGAGCCCCTAAAGGGCGCGGGGGTGCACGACGGCGACGTGCTGCTGCTGGAGCGGCGCACCGCGCCCGGGCGCCCGGCGCACGTGGACGACGTGCGCGGGGCGGTCGAGGACCGGATCGACGGGACGGCGCGGATCTGGAACCCCACCACGACGTTCGCGTTCGGCCTGCTGGCCGCGGTGATCGGGCCGCTGGCGGTGCTCGGCCTGGCGATGCGGCTGCACCCGTCGTCCTGGCACCTGGCGGTGGCGGTGCTGGGCACCCTGTTCGCGATCGGCGCGATGGTGGCGGCCGCCCGGCGGCCGCTGCCCGCCGTCGCGCACGTGCTGTTCGCCGCCTCCTGCGTGTGGGGCGGAGCGACGGCGGCGACCGCCGCCGGGCTGCTCACCCGCTCCGAACCCCTGGTGACACTGGCGTTCGCGCTGGTCGGGGCGCTGCTGGTGGCGGCGGTCGGCTGGGCGCTGCACGAGACGGGCCTGCCCTACATCGCCGGACTGGGCGTGGTGGCGCTGGCGGCCGCCGTGCTGGTCGTGGTGGGCATCTTCGTGTCCCCCGTGTACGGGGCGCGGTCGATGGGGATCGCCCTGGCGCTGTGCGTGGGCCTGCTGCCGCGGGTGGCGATGGTGATGGGCGGG
Source organism: Nocardiopsis protaetiae (assembly GCF_045446735.1). NCBI lineage: Bacteria > Bacillati > Actinomycetota > Actinomycetes > Streptosporangiales > Nocardiopsidaceae > Nocardiopsis > Nocardiopsis protaetiae. Next base: position 16,198 of record NZ_JBJJBV010000088.1, on the reverse strand, counting down.
CTGTCCGGGCTCGACTACGAGGTGGGCCGCTCGGGGCAGGTCGCCACGGAGAGGTTCGAGGACACCTTCACCAACAGCGACCGGCTGCTGCTGGGCATCGTGACGGGCGCGGCCGTGGCGGGGGGCGCGGTCGTGGTCCTGCTGGGGGTGCTCGCCCAGGGGCCGCCGGACCTGCTGCTGTGCGGTCTGCTGTCGACGCTGCTGGTGCTGCGCTCGCGCCTGTTCGACCGGATCCGGCACGTGCTGCCGCTGCGGCTGGCGGGCGTGGTGGGGTTCGGCGCGACCGGGTTCGCGGTGGTCGGCGGGTACGGGTCCCTCGCCGCCTGGTTGCCGGGGGCCGCGCTGCTGGCGGGTGTGGTGCTGGCGTCGCTGAGCTGGGTGCGCCTGACCGACGTGCCGCGCGCGTCGCTGCGCCGGCTCCTGAACTGGACGGAGATCCTGGTGGTCATCGCGATGTCGGGGGTCTTCGCCTGGGGGATGGGGCTGTTCGCCCTCGTCGCCCGCATGACCGGCTGACGGGCTGATCGGCTGATCGGCTTACCGGTGGGCCGACGGAACGGCCGAGGGCGGGACCGCGGACGGCGGGCCGCGGGTCAGGGGAAGAGGGTGTCGACCTCTTCGAGGGTCTCCGGGTCGAGCAGGACCACGGTGTCGTCCCCGGTGGCGGCGGCCACCGGACCGCCGTCCGGGTGGAAGGCCATCCGGTGGTAGCGCTGTGCGTCCGCCGGGAGGACGTCCTCTCCCGTGGCCATGTCCCAGACGTTGGAGCGGCCCGCGTTGTCGCCGTCGACCTGCCCGCCCCAGGAGACGAACACGCGGCCGCGTTCGGCGTCCAGGGAGAGGGTGTGGACGCCGGGGTTCTCGAATCCGTCGTATCCGGGCAGCGCGAACGACGCCACCTCGACGCGCTCGACCGTGTTCCACCGGACCAGCCGGTCGTGCACGACGTGGACGACGTCGTCGGTCCCCGGCACGGGGACGAACGTGAACCCCGAGGTCGGGCGGACGGTGTGCAGGGCCTCGCCCGTGTTCACGTCCCACACGGTGATCGCGCCGCCGGCCAGCGCCGCCCCCCGGTCCGCGTCCAGGAACGCGGTTGCGTGGGTCATCGATGATTCCAGGAACAGGGCGGGCTCGGTGCCGTCCGGCTCGAAGAGCAGCGCCTGCTGCCCGTACGTTCCCACGAGGACCCGACCGTCGGGCCCGACGGCGACGGACTTCGCCTCGGCGGGGCGCCGCCCGAACGGCCCGTTCATCGGCTGTTCCTGCTCGAAGTGGTCGGTCGCCGTGCCGGTGAGCAGGTCGTAGCCGACGACCCTGAGACCGTTGTTCTCCGGATCCCGGTATTCGAGAACGACGACCGTGCACCCCAGCGGGGAGAAGACGGGACTTCGCGGGAAGCGGTCCGGGCTGCTCACGTGGGCGACCGGGGTCTTCTCCCGCCAGTCCCACAGGGTGGCCCCGTGCCGGGCGGCGCTCGTGGCGAGGAGGGTTCCGTCGGGGGAGAAGGCCAGGTCCTGGGCGGCGAACCCGCCGGACACGTTCTCGGGCGGTGCGAACCCGGTGGCGTCCGAGCAGTCCGGGGTGTCGGTGGCGGTCGGGGCGGCCTCTTCGGCGCTCCCGGTCCCCTCCGTGGCGCGGTCGCGCAGCAGCACCGCGCCGGTGGAGGCGATCGCGGCCAGGGCCAGGCCCGCCGCCAGCAGGGGGAGCAGCGGACGCCGGGCGGGGCGCCCGTGGCCCGAGGTGGCCGTGGGGGTCGCCGGGGCGGGTGGGGAGGCCGGGCCGTCGAGCATCCGCACCAGGTCGGCGGCGCTGGGCCGCAGCCGCGGATCCGGGTTCAGACATAGGTCCACCAGGGGGTGGAGCAGCAGGGGCACCCCCTCCGGACCGGCGATGGACACGAGCACCTCGGCCCAGGAGCGCACGTCCTCGGCGGCCGCGTCGGCGTCGGCGGCGGGCACCGGCCCGGCGAGCATCACGCCGTTGCCGTTGCGGCCTGCGCCGCCCCCGTTGCCGCCCTCGCGTTCCCTCCCGCTGCCGCTTCCGCTGCTGCTCCGGCCTACGCCGTCGTCCCCACGTCCGCCCGCGTTTCCCCTCTCGCGCCCGCTCCCGCTGCTACTGCGGCCTGCACCGTCGTCCCCATGCCCGCCCGCGTTTCCCCTCTCGCGCCCGCTCCCGCCCGGTCCTGCTCCGTCGTTCCCACAGGTGGTCCCCTCCCCGTCACCGGTCCGGCCCGTCAACACGTCCCGTGCCGTGAACGGCCCGTACGCCGCCCCCGCCGCGTGCAGGTCCGCCAGTCCACGCGCCAGGCCCAGGGCCAGCGCGGGCAGGGCGTTCCGGTCGGGCAGGCCGGTCGGGCCCTTTCCGCTCAGGCTTTCCCCGGACCGGAACGCGGCCGCCCACGGGGCGGCGCCGTGCGGCTCGGCCGCCGCGAGGGGGGCCAGGTGTGCGCTCCGGGCGGTCCGCACCGCCTCGATCCGGCGGGCGAAGGCGGTCCGGAAACCGGGTTCGGCGGCCCGGCCCGGGCGCACCACCGCCAGGGTCACGGCCGCGCCGTCCTCGCCCTCGGCGAGGTAGCGGCGCACGTCGGCGTCCTCGCCCAGCCGCCCGAGCAGCCGGAAGGCGCCGATGACGGGCGGGTCGTGCGGGTGCAGGGGGTCCATGTCAGCTCCCGGGGGTGCGGCCGAACTCGGCAACGGCTTCGAGGGTGGCTGCGTCCAGCACGACCACCGAGGTGCCGTCGACGGACAGCCCGGCGACGAGCGTGCCGTCCGGGTGCACCGCGATGTCGCGGACGTGCCACGGGTCGCCGTCGAAGGGCACCCGCTCGCCGGTGGAAAGCTCCCACGCGGTCAGTACGGGGGAGTAGTGCCCGGTCTCGTCGTCGTAATCGTCGAGGAGGGCGTGCACGAGCTCGGTGCCCGCCGCTTCGATCTCGCCGAAGCCGAACCCCTGGTCGTCCGGCGGGGCGAGCACCAGGGGGTCCTCCCCGGAGGCCGGGTCCGCCAGGACGATCCCCTCCTCGTGGAGGTAGAGGAAGAGATCGTCGGTGGGCAGGGCCAGCGAGTCCCTGGTCGAGGCCGCCGCGGCCTCCGGCCCCTTGAACACCTCGGCGCCGGTCACGGTGTCCACGACCACCGAACGCTCCGGCCCGGTCACGGCGAGGCGGCCGCCGTCGGGGGCGTAGGCGATCCCCTGGGTGCCGCCCTCGAACACGGTCGTGATGTCCCCGGTGGCGAGGTCGATCACGTGCGCCCCGTCGCCGACGGACCCCTCGGCGACCGCCAGGTCCGTCCCGTCCGGCGAGAACGCCAGCAGGCCCACCGGCAGCCGGGCCTCCTCGGCGTAGACGGTGTGCTCGCCGGTCCGCAGGTCGAACACGTGCACCCCGCCGGACTCGGAGGGGTAGCCGAACCGGCAGCCGTCCGGACTCACCACCGGCAGGGCGGCGAAGTCGGGCAGGTCCGCCCCGACGTACGCCAGCTCCTCCCCGGTCTCCGTGTCCCACAGCGCGATCCCCTCGGGATGGGAGAGCGCGAGCACGTCCCCGCCCTGGACGAACACGGGGACGGGGTAGGAGTGGACGTCCAGGTCGTGGGTGTCGGCGCCGGGGACCTGCGGCTCGGAGCGGGCCGCCTCGACGTACTCGGGCGCCAGGTCCCCGGGCAGGGAGCAGCCGGGAGCCGGGCCCGGCCCGCCCGAACCCGACCCTGCCGAACCCTGGGCCTGCGATCCCGGGTCTCCGCCCTCCTCCTGTGCGCTGCCCAGGCCCCCTCCGGCCCCCAGCGACGCCCAGGCGCCCAGCCCGGCGACCAGCACCAGGGCCGCCGCCCCCGCCCCGACCGCCAGGGCCCTCCGCCCCCGGGACACGCGCCACCCACCGGCCCCGTGCGCCGCCGGCGCTCCACCGGTCCCGTGTGCCGCTGCCGCCCCAGCGGCCCTGTATGCACCCGCAGCCTCACCGGTCCTGTGCGCCACCGTCGTGTCGTCAGCCCCGTGCATTGCTGCCGCCCCAGCGGTCCCGGTGGGGGCCTCTACCGCGGTGTCGTCGGGCCGGGTGAGCTCGGCGGTCTGTTCCGCCACCCCCTCGACCAGGTCCGCCGCGGCGGCGGGCAGCCACTCCCCGGCCCGTGCGGCCGGGGCCACCGGGCCGCCCAGCTCCTCCAGCACCCGGGCCGCCGAGGGGCGGTCGGCCGGGTCCTTGGCCAGGCAGGCCGCCACCAGGCCGCGCAGTCCCTCGGGCACCCCGTCGAGCACCGGTTCCTGGTGGGAGATGCGGAACACCACCGCCGCCGGGTGCCCGTCCCCGAACGGCCCGGTCCCGGTGAGCGCGTAGACCAGCACCCCGCCCAGCGCGAACACGTCCGTCGCCGCCGTCGCCCCGCCCCCGTCGACCTGTTCGGGCGCCATGTACCCCGGGGTGCCCGCCACCAGGGTCTCCTCGTCCGCGTCCTCCTCCAGGGCGCGGGCCACCCCGAAGTCGATCACCTGGGGCCCGGAGGCGGAGACCATCACGTTGCCCGGCTTGAGGTCCCGGTGCACCGTTCCCAGGCCGTGCACCCGCTCCAGGGCGGCGGCCGTGCCCCGGGCCAGGAACCGGACCGCCTCCTCGGGCAGCGGCCCGGTCTCCCGGACCAGGTCGTGCAGGGTGGGCCCGGCCACGTACTCGGTGGCCATCCACGGCGGCGTTCCGGCCGGGTCGGCGGCCAGCACCCGGGGGGTGAAGTCGCCGCGCACCCGCCCGGACAGCTCCAGTTCGCGGGCGAACCGGCCCCGGAACCCGGGGTCGTAGGCGAACTCGGCGCGCACCGCCTTGACCGCGGCGACGTCGCCACCCGGGCCGGTGCCCAGGTACACACGGCCCATGCCGCCCGCACCGAGCAGCGCGGACAGTCGGTAGGGGCCGATCTCGCGGGGGTCGTCCGCTGAGAGGGGTCGCATGGTCGGGTCCTTCGCCTCAGGACATTTCTCGGATGACGGTGAGGTCCTCGCCGTCGAGGACCATCAGCAGGCCGCGGCCGGTGTCGACGGCGGCCACCACCTCGCCCGCGGGGTGGACCCCCACCGGCGCGGGCAGCAGGGCGTCGCCGTCGCGGAGCACCTCCCCGGTCGCGGTGTCCCAGACGGCGCCGTACGGTTCCCCGGAGGCGGCGGAACCTCCCACCGCGCCGTAGAGCAGCGTGCCGTCGGGGGAGAAGACCAGGGACTCCACCGGCCGGTGACCGGCGCCGGGAGCGTCCATGTCCCTGATCCCGCCGCCGGTCTCCAGGTCGATCAGGCGCACCCGGCCGTCGTCCAGCAGCGCGAGGACCGAGGGATCGGCCGGGTCCAGGCCGAACGTCAGCCCTCCCGGGCCCTCGAAGTAGTGGACCCACTCCCCGGTGGCGGTGTCCCAGACCCCCACGCCCAGAGCCGCCTCGCCCATGCGCGTGACCGCCTCACCGACCAGGAACCTCCCGTCGGCGGTGTACTCCATCCGCCGCAGGGACCCGGCCAGGCCGATGTCGCGGACGACCTCGCCGGTGCCGACGTCCCAGACGGTGACGGCGTTGCCGTCCTCGTAGTCGTCGTCGCGGGTGGTGAGCGCGGCCGCCGCGGTGCCGTCGGGGGACACGGCGGGCAGGTTGTACCCGGTGACCCCGGGGTCGTCGGAGGTCAGCGTGGTGACGAGGGTGGCCCCGTCGTCGTCGAGGATCTCCAGGCGGTCCCGGTGCGCGGCGGCGATCAGCCCCCCGGGGCCGACGTCGCTGTCCAGCGGCGTCGGGTCCAGGTGGCCGACCGGCTCCCCGGCCCGCCAGTCCCACACGGAGAAGGACCCGGTCCCGGTGACGTACAGCCGTTCCCCGTCGGGGGAGAAGGTGATCTCGTCGGCCGACCACAGCTCGGGGTCGACCTCGGTCGACGCGAAGGCGCTGTTGGGGATGCCGCCCTCGGGCGCCTCCCCGTGTTCTCCGGCGGCGCCGCTCCCGTCGCCCTCGGCGCCCGCGGCGGGGTCGGCGGGGTCCGCCGCGCTCCCGGGCAGGGCGGTGAGCACGTACCCGCCCCCGGCCAGCAGGACCAGGGCGGCCGCCGCGGCCCCCGCGATCAGCGCGGGCCGCCGCCACCGGCCGCGTTCGGCGGGCTCGGCGGGTTCGGAGCCCTCCTGCTCCTGGAGGAGACGGACCTCCTCGGTCACCGGGGCGGGCAGCCAGGCCTGCGCGGTGTCCGGCATCGGCACGTCGGCCAGCGCGGCCAGGACCGCGGCGGTGTCCGGGCGTTCGGCCGGGTCCTTGGCCAGGCAGCGGGCCAGCAGGTCGCGCAGCGGTCCCTCGGGGACCACGCCGAGATTCGGCTCGTCCGAAAGGATCCGGCGCAGGGCCGCCCCGCCCCGCGCGGGACCGAACGGGGGTTCGCCGCCCGCGGCGAACAGCACCGTTCCGGCCAGCGAGAACACGTCGCTCGCCGGGGACACGTCCCGCCCGGTGATCTGCTCGGGCGAGGTGTAGGCGGGGGTGCCGAAGGTCTGCCCGGTGCGGGTCAGCACCGTTCCCTCCACGGCCCGCGCCAGCCCGAAGTCGATCACCTGCGGCCCGCGCGGCGACAGCAGCACGTTGCCGGGTTTGAGGTCGCGGTGCATCAGCCCGGCCGCGTGGATGGTCCCCAGCGCCCGGGCCAGGCCGGACACCAGCACCGGCAGGGACTCGGCGGGCAGCGGGCCGTGTCCGAGCACCGCCTGCTTGAGGGTGGGGCCGGGCACGTACTCGGCGGCCATCCACGGCACCTGCGCGTCGGTGTCGGCGTCCACCACCGCGGGGGTGAAGGGCCCGCGAACCCGGCGGGCGGCGCGCACCTCGCGGGCGAACCGGGCGCGGAACTCGGGGTCGTGGGCCAGGTCGTCCTTGACCAGCTTGACGGCTGCCAGGTCGCCGCCGGGGGTGCGGGCCAGGTAGACCCTGCCCATGCCGCCCGCGCCCAGCCGGGCGAGCACCCGGTGGGGGCCGACGGTGCGGGGGTCGTCGGGGGTGAGGGGGTACACGGGAGGGGTTCCTCACGGCGTCGGGTCCGGTAATGCCGTACAGGGTTCAGGGGGCGGAGCAGGGTCGGGGCACGGATAAGTTACCGCCCGGTTCGGCACGCGCGGCGACCGGTGTCCACATGTGGACTCCAGGGTGTGCTTCCACGCACACTCCGAGTCGCCGTGCCGCGCCGCGTCGAACCGCTTACGTGCCGCCCCGATACCGGATCGAAGCGCTTCCGCGGCGTACCTCATGAGCATCTGGGGCGCCGTGTCATACCCGCGCCGGGCTGTGCCGTCCCCGTGCCGCGTCGAAGCGCCTCCGTGGGCGGTCACTCCTGGTGCGGGGTCTCCTCCTCGCTCTCCTGCGCGGCGGCCTCCAAGGCACTCGCGGCGACGTCGCGCCGGGCCGCGATCCGGCGGCGGCGCCGCGCCTCGCGCAGGGACACCCCGACGATGCGGGTGGCCACCACCGCGCCGATCACCGCCAGCGGCAGGACCAGCGCCGTCACCGGCTGACGGATCCCCTCGTAGCGGGCGCCGGAGGCGTCCAGCACCAGGAACCCGGCCGGGCGCGCCCGCACCGCGCCGACCCCGCCCGCCCCGTCGCCGCCGGTGGCCAAGAAGCGCCCCGACCCGCCGCCCATCAGCGTCAGCGCCGCCACCCGGGCCACGGGGACGACCGTCGTCGCGCCGTTGGAGATCGGTGCCCCGAACACGGTCTCGGCCCGCGCGGACCCGCCGGTGCGATCGATCAGCCCGGACAGAGCGGCCACGGCCGGGTGGCGTGCGGCGCGGCGCGCCGCTGCGGATTCCGACATGTTGGTTCGTCCCCCCGAGAGTGAAAGCGGACTTTCACGCTATAACGCCCACCCGCGCGCGGGGCGGAATCCGCGCCCGCTGGCGCGTTCCGGCCACCCGGTCACCCGCCTGCCCGGGCCGGGGGCCATCCGTCTGCGCCGGTCGGCGGTGACCAGGCGAAGCTGCGCGAGGCCGCCCTGAAGGCGGCCGAGGAGCTGCTCGCCTCGGTCGGCTGATCAAGTCTGACTAGCTCTAGTCAAGTTTGATCAACTCTAGTCAAGATTGACTACGCCTAGTCGAACTCGACCGATCTCAGCTCGGGTCCGGCGTTCGCGGGCCGTCCGGCGCCCCGGCGGGTGGAGGCTCAGAAGAGCGGCTCACCGGGTTCGAGGGTGTCCGGGTCCACCAGGACCACGCGCTCCTGCGGGGTGATGACCACCAGCCCCTCCCCGTCCGGGTGCTCCGCCGCCTGCCGGAACCGCAGCGGCTCCCCGTCCCCGCCCTCGGCCCCGGCCAGCAGGTCCTCGCCGCTCTCGATGTCCCACACGTACGCGGTGTCCAGGGCGGTCCCGTCCCCGCCGTCCTCCGTGGCCTCGAACGTGTACCAGTCCGCGTACAGCCGCCCCCCGTCGGGGGAGAGCCCCAGGTGCGCCAGGTAGACGGGCATGTCGGTGTTCACGAACCCGTCCATCGTGAACGACCGCACCTCGCGGCGCAGCACGTAGTCCCACCACACCACCCGTTCCCCGGCGATGAAGACCACCTCGTCGGTGCCGGGGACCACGAGGAAGTGCGGCTGGGTCATGTCCCGCACGGTGTGCAGCTCCCCGCCGTCCCGCACGTCCCACACCGTGATCACCCCGGTGCTCGCCGTGGCGATCCGCTCCGGGTCGGGCATGAGCGCCCGGTTGGCCGGCTGGTCGACCGCCTGCCTCACGGGTTCCCCGGTGGCGGTGTCCACCAGCCCCACCTTGGCCCTGTCGATGCGGCCGTCGAGGGTGATCGTCATCAGTGAGCCGTCGGGGCTGAACCCGAGGTGGCGGACCCCCTCCGGGTCGTCCACCCACACCCCGTCGGGGCCGCTGGGCCCCCGCTGCGGCCCCAGGTGTTCGACGGTCGTCCCCGAGGGCAGGTCGAACGTGGTCGCCATGGTCACCGGCGCGTCCATGCCCTCGAACCCGCGCTGGACCCCGGCCGCCACCAGGCAGCCCGTGGGCGAGAACACCACGTCCAGGGGGCCGTCGACCTCGGGCAGCCGGGCGACCTCCTCCCGGGCCGCCCAGTCCCAGACGCTCAGCCCCCTGGTGGTGAGCACCGCCAGCAGCTCCCCGCTCGGGTCGAAGGCCACCGACCGGGCCCCCGCCTCCTCCCCGTCCAGCGTGTCCTCGGGGGCGGGGTAGGCGACTCCGTCCGAGCACGGGGCGCCCTCGGACATCACCGGCGTCCCGGGCTCCTCCTCCCGGCCCGCGTCCGGCCAGGCCCACACCCAGAGCAGCCCGGAGACGGCGGCCAGCGCCACCGCCCCGGCCGTCAGCGCGACGGCCCGCCGCCGGCCCGGCCCCCCGCCCAGGAACCCGCGCAGCCCCGACCCGGACCCCGACCCCGGTCGCGGGTCCGTGGCCGCCGGGGCCTCCCCCGCGGCCGCGATCACCTCCCGCTGCTCCCCGGCCCGGGCACGGACCGCCGCCAGCACCTCCGGCGGCCAGGGGTCGGCCGCGCGCGGCCCGCCGAGCATCCGCACCAGGTCGGCGGCGCTGGGCCGCAGCACCGGACTGTTGCGCAGGCACGCGTCCACCAGGCCGCGCAGTTGCAGCGGCACTCGGGGCAGCCCCTCGGGGCCCTCCAGCCCGCTCGCCGCGTACGACACCGTGGCCGCCCACGCGAACACGTCGGTGCCCGGACCGGTGCCGCCCTCGGGGGCGGCGAACGACGGGTGCGGTGCCCGCCGGTCCACCCCGGCGACCGCCCACTCCAGGCCGGGGTCGGCCAGCAGCGCCCGCTCGGTGGTGACCAGCACCCCGTCCGGCCACAGCGACCCGTGCGCCCGCCCTGCCGCGTGCACGTCGTCCAGGGCCAGCGCCAGGTGCAGGGCCAGCGCGTGCAGGGCGTCCACGGACAGCGGGCCGACCCCGGCCACCAGGTCGGTGAGCCCCATCCCGTAGGCGTGTTCCACCGCCACCCACGGCACGGCGCCGCGCAGGTCGGCGGCCAGCACCGCGCACACCCGGTCGCTCTCCAGCCGGTACCCGGCCTCCACCAGCTCGCCGAACACGGCGCGGAACCGGGTGTCGGTGGCGTGCTCGGAGCGCACCACGTGCACGGCCGCGGGCGGCCCGCCGGGGACGGAACCCAGGTAGACGCGTGCGTAGGCGTCCTCTCCCAGCCGGGAGTGGAGCCGGTAGGGGCCGACGGAGGGCGGGTCGTGCGGGTGCAGGGGCTGCATGGTCCTTCAGGGGCTTCCGGGGGCTGCGGGCTTTCGGGGTGCGGGGCAGGGCGGTCGGCGGGGCGGCCGACGGTCCGGTCGACCGACATGGTCAGACGACATAGTCGACCGACCTGGTCGGTCAGCCGATGCGGTCGAGCAGCCGCATCCGCGCCGGGTCGATCACCCAGACCGGCGCGTTGTCGATGGGGACGGCGGCGAGCACCTCGCCGTCGGGGTGCACGGCGAACGACCCGATGAACCCCTCGTCCTCCTCCTCGGTGATCTCCCGCCCGGTGGACAGCTCCCACACCTTGGTCCCGTACAGCGGCAGGTCGTCCTCGGTGATGACGAAGCCCGTCCCCTTGTAGTTGGCGTACACGCGGTCGGCCGCCGGGTTCACGGCGAGCTCGCTGACGACGCTGTCCTCGGGGACCCGCGCGGTGAACTCCCCGAGCCGCTCCCCGTCGGGCAGGGAGGTCCGGACGATCCGCCCGTCCTTGGTGACGTGGAACATCTCCGAGCCGGAGAACGCGATGTTGTCGCCCAGCGTGGAGTTCACCCCGTCCAGGGTCAGGACCTCCTCCCGCGAGTCGGCCTCCCACACGCTCATCATCCCGTTGAAGTCCGCGCCGACGACGTGCCCGCCGTCGGGGGTGGTCCGGATCTCGTGGGCCGAGCCCGTCCCCCGGTCCGCCCCCCTGTACACACCGAGGACCTCGTCGGTCTCGAAGTCCACCTCGATCACGGCGGCGTCCGAGCGCCAGTCCGAGTACAGCAGCGACCGCCCGTCGGCGGCGAACGCCACCGTCTCGACCTCGGTGCCCTCCTGGAGAACGCGGTGCTCCCCGGTCTCGACCGTGATCACGTGGGCGCCGTCGTCGTCGGCGTAGGCGATGCGGCAGCCGTCGGGGGACACCACGGGGAGCACCCCGAAGCCGCCCGTCTCGATGCCGATGAGGCCCAGTTCGGTCCCCTCGCGCCAGTCCCACAGGGCGATGCCGCTGTCGCCGCCCGCCACCAGGACGTCGCCCTCGGGGGAGAACGTCGGGGTGAGCAGCTGCGAGCCGGGTGCCAGCGGCCGCTCCCGGGCGGCGTCGGCGTACTCGGGGGCGATGTGCTCGGCCAGGTCGCACCGCTCGCGGGCGCCGGGGCCCTCCTCGGGCTCCGCGCCCTCCCCGCCGGAGGACGCCACCGCCGCCCAGGTCCCCACCCCGCCGACCAGCGCCAGCGCGGTGGCGGCCGCGCCCGCGGCCAGCAGCCTGCGGCGCCGCCGCCGGGACCGCTCCAGCGCGTGCTTGTCCAGGGGGTGTGCGTACACCGACGTCCCCACGGCCTCCCGGTACTCGCGGGCCGTGGCGGCCAGCAGCTCCGCGGCGGCCGGCGGCAGCCACGCCTCGGCCGACTCCGCGGGCGGGACCGGGCCGCCCAGCACCTCCAGCACCTCGCCGGTGGTCGGCCGCCGCGCCGGGTCCTTCTCCAGGCAGGCGGCGACCAGCGGGCGCAGGGAGTCGGGCACCCCGGTCAGCACCGGGTCGCGGTGGGTGATGCGGTACAGCACCGCCGACGGGTGGCCCTCGCCGAACGGGCCGCTGCCGGTGAGCGCGTAGATCAGCACCCCGCCCAGCGCGAACACGTCGGACACCGCCCCGCCCGGTTCGCTGCGCACGTTCTCCGGGGCCATGTACCCGGGGGTGCCGATGATCCGGCCGTCCTCGCCGTGGGCGTCCCCCAGCGCGCCCGCGATGCCGAAGTCGATCACCTGCGGGCCGGACGAGGAGACCATCACGTTGCCGGGTTTGAGGTCGCGGTGCACCATCCGGCCCGCGTGCACCCGGCCCAGCGCCTCGGCGACGCCCCGGCCCAGGAACCGGACCGCCTCCTCGGTGAGCGGGCCGGTGAGCTGCACCAGGTCGTGCAGGGAGGGGCCCATGACGTACTCGGTGGCCATCCACGGCACCTGCCCGGCCGGGTCGGCGTCCAGCACCCGCGGGGTGTAGGGGCCGTGCACCCGGCGGGCCAGGTCCAGTTCGCGGGCGAACCGGCCGCGGAAGTCGGGGTCGTAGGCGTACTCGGCGCGCACCACCTTGACGGCGGCCACGGTGTCGTCCGGGCCGGTGCCCAGGTAGACGCGGCCCATGCCGCCCGCGCCGAGCAGCGCCCGGATCCGGTAGGGGCCGACGGTGCGCGGGTCGCCCAGGGTCAGTGGTCGCATGACAGGGGGTCTCCTAGGTGAGCTCGGCGACGATGGCGTAGTCGCCGTCGAGGATCAGGATCCGGCCCCCGCCGTCGGCGGAGACCGCCAGGTGCTCCCCGTCGGGGTGGGCCGCCAGCGGTCCGTACACCGCCACGTCGGCGTCGCGCACCAGTTCCCCGGTGGCGGGGTCCCACACGCTGCCCCGGTCGTCGGCCCACCCGTAGGCGGCGCCGTACAGCAGGCCGCCGTCGGGGGAGTAGCCGAGCCCGGTGACCCGTTCGTGCTCCTCGGACGGGGGGTCCATGGTGCGCAGCACCTCGCCGGTGGCGATGTCGACGACCCGCACCTCCCGCTCCCGGTTGTGGACGGCCATGGTCCGGCCGTCGGGGGACAGGGCCATGTAGCCGATCACCCCGGCCTCCCCGGCCAGGGTGTGCACGACCTCGCCGGTTTCGGCGTCCCAGACGGTCACGTCGGCGGGGTCGTCGGCCCAGTCCGTGACGATGCCCACCAGGTAGGCGTCGTCCACGGCGAACTCCAGCTGGCTGAGCGCCCCGTCCACCGGGATCTCCAGGTCGCCGGGCTCCCCGGTCCCGGCGTCCCAGATCTGGATGAGCCGGTCGTTGTCGGGGTTCCCGCCCTCGGCGGCCAGCACGGCCACCCGGGACCCGTCGGCGGTGAACGCGGGCATGTCGTAGAAGCCCCGGTCCTGGTTGTCGTAGCCGAACCGGGTGACCTCCTCCCCTGTCCCGGCGTCCCACAGCGCGACGTATCGACCGGTGAGGCCGTAGCCGACGGCGGTCAGCCCGTCGGGGCGCAGGTCGGCCGCCTCGGGCGCGGGCGAGGTCAGGGACCGCAGCAGCTCCTGCTCGCGCCAGTCCCAGACGGAGACCCCCGACATCCCGAAGACGTACAGGGTGTCCCCGTCCCCGGAGAACATCACCTCGTAGATCCAGCCCGACAGGGGGGACACCCCGTTCTCGGGGGGTGCGTCGGACGGGCTCGGCGACGGGTCGGCGGCGGCCGCCGCCGAGGGGTCCGACCCCGGTCCGGCGGCCGGCGACCCGCGTTCGGGCAGGGTCAGGGCCAGCGCGGTACCGCCCAGCAGGACCACGGCCGCGACCGCGGCGGACACGGCGGTGATCCGGCGCCGGGTCCGGGACCGGTCGTCGGGCCCGGCGGGGCTCCCCGTCCCGGCGGTCCGCACGACCGCCTCCGGTCCCGGCACGGTCGGCGAGGGCGGCTCCATCTCCTCGGTGGTGCGCTCGGCCTCCTCCACCGACCGGGTCCGGTTCATCTGGAGGTCGATCTGCTCGGTCACCGGCGAGGGCAGCCAGCCGTGCTCGGCGGCGGGCAGCGGCAGCGCCGTCAGGGCGGAGAGGATCTCGGCGGTCTCCGGGCGCGCGTCCGGGTCCTTGGCCAGGCAGCGGGCGAGCATGTCGCGCAGCGGCCCCTCGGGTGCCGCCAGCAGGTTCGGTACCCCGGTCATCACCCGGCGCAGCACCCCGCCGACCGCGCCGCCGCCGAAGGGCGGTTCACCGCTCGCGGCGAACAGCACCGTCCCGGCCAGCGAGAACACGTCGCTCTTGGGGGACACCCCCTCGCCCACGATCTGCTCGGGCGAGGTGTAGGCGGGGGTGCCGAAGGTCTGCCCGGTGCGGGTCAGCACCGTGCCCTCCACCGCGCGGGCGATGCCGAAGTCGATCACCTGCGGCCCGCGCGGCGACAGCAGCACGTTGCTCGGCTTGAGGTCGCGGTGCATCAGCCCGGCCTCGTGGATGGTCCCCAGCGCCCGGGCCAGGCCCAGGGTGAGGACCAGCAGCGACTCCGGCGGGAACGGGTCCCCCGACAGCACCGCCTGCTTGAGGGTCGGCCCCGGAACGTACTCGGTGGCCATCCACGGCACGTCCGCCTCGGTGTCGGCGTCCACCACCGCGGGGGTGAACGGCCCGCGCACCCGCCCAGCGGTGCGGACCTCGCGGGCGAACCGCGCCCGGAACAGCAGGTCGTGGGCCAGGTCCTCGCGGACCACCTTGAGCGCCGACAGGTGTCCGGCCGGGGTCCGGGCCAGGTAGACCTTGCCCATCCCGCCCGCGCCCAGCCGGGCGAGCAGGCGGTGGGGCCCGATGCGCTGCGGATCGTCGGGGGACAGTGGTCGCACGGCGGACACGTTCCTCACGGGGGCGGGGTACGGGGCGGGGAGGGTCCCCCGCCAATGTAGCGGCCCCGTGATGAACCGTGTGTGACGTGACCGGACCCGGACCCGGCGTGATCATTCGGTCAACAGGCCCATGAGCGTCAGTTCCATGTCGTACACGGCGATCTCGCCCGTCTCCTGGCGCACCCCCGCCAGCCGCGACCCGTCCGGCGAGATCGCGATCGGGTACAGCGCGGGCGGCGACCACCGGGTCTCCTCCGGGGCTCCGCTCTCGAAGTCCCACACCGCCAGCCCCGCGTCGGCGGTCCCCGGGCCCAGCAGGGCGGCCAGGACCAGGTCGGTGGAGGGGCTGTACACCACGTCGACGGGGACGCCGTTGCCCTGGGCCGGGACGAACTCGCGCACCTCCCGGTCCGTGCTCGGGTCCATCAGGAGCACCCGGTCGCCCCGGGGCACCAGCATCCCCTCGTCCCCCGAGACCACGTCGAAGGCGCCCGCCCCCGCCCCGCTGCGGTCCCGTATCACGCCGATCCGGTGCCGCCCGGAGGTGCGCCAGGCGACGACCCCGCCGCCGGCCTCCCCGGCCGCCACCGTCTGCCCGTCGCGCGTGTACCGCACGTCGGCCAGGGCGCCCGACCCGGACAGCGAACCGGTCTCCTCCCAGGACACGGTGTCGTACAGGTGCAGGTAGCGGCGCTCGGGGTCGCTGTCCGTGGCCAGCGCCAGCTCCCCGCCGTCGGGGCTGAACGCCGTCGCCAGCACCGGCATCTCCGCGGCCACCGCCCGGGTCCGCCCGGTGGCCAGGTCGGTGACCAGGGCACCCTGCCGGGAGGCCTGCGAGACCAGGCAGCCGTCCGGGCTGAACGCCGCCGGGGCAGGCGGCAGCAGCGCGCGGTCGTTGGGCAGGTGCGCCACGGGCAGCGAGGACCGCCAGTTCCACAGGGTGACCCCGGCGTTGGTCGCCACGGCCAGGGTCTCCCCGTCCGGGGAGAACGACAGCTCCACCAGGGTGTCGGAGGAGAAGTCCACCTGCGGGTCCTCGGGCGGGGGCAGGTCCTCGACGGGGCCGTTGTACTGCGGGCAGGACGCCGCGGCGAATTCGGACCCGCCCTGCGAACCGGTCAGCGTGTACACGCCGACCACCCCGAGCAGCAGCAGGACCGAGAGCACGGCGCACAGCCGCAGCAGCGTGCGCCCGCGCCGCCGGGGCCCGGGGGCGGCGGCCACGGGGAAGGGGTCGAACCCCGGCCGGGGCAGCGGCCCCAGGACGGGCGCCGCCACGGAACGGTAGGACTCCTCGGCCCGGGCGACCACCGCGCGGGCCCGGGGCGGCAGCCAATCCGGTTCCGGGGGGTCCTCGGGCAGCGGTCCGCCCAGCGCGTCGAGCAGGCGCTCCGCCGTCGGCCGGTTCTCGGGGAGCTTGTCCAGACAGGCGTCGACCAGGTCGCGCAGCGCGTCGGGCAGGCCCGACAGGTCCGGGGGCTCGCGCAGCACCCGGCGGACCACCGCGGCCGGGTCGTCGGGGCGGTCGGGCGGGCCCGCGTCGAAGGGGGTGCGGCCGGTCGCGGCGAACAGCAGGACCGCGCCGAGCGAGAACAGGTCCCCGGCGGGCAGGACGGTGCGCCC
>NZ_JBJJBV010000087.1:0-29811 GCF_045446735.1 Nocardiopsis protaetiae | reverse complement strand
TGGCCTGTGACGACGCGGGCCACCGCCCCCCACTCGTGTGTGCGGCCCGTGCCGCCCGCGCCCGGGCCGCGGCCAGGCGGCGGACACAAGATCATTCGACGCCCTGGAACCTGGCGACGCCGTCACTGCCGCCGGTGGACAGCAGGTCTCCGTCCGGGGTGAACGCGACCGTGACCACGCTCGCATCGTGTGCGGTCAGTTCCCTGTGGCGTCCTTCCGGCAGGGTGTCCCACAGCCACACGGCGCCGTCGTTGCCACCGGTGGCCAGTGCGGTGCCGGCGGCGTTGAACGCGATGGACCGCACACCGTTCATCGCCCCGGACACGAGCTCGACGGCTCCTTCCCCGCCCGCGCCGGTGTCCCAGAGGCGGACGCCGCCACCGCCGTCCCCGGTGGCGAGCGTGGCGTCGACGGGGTGGAACGCGACCGCCATCACGCCTCCGTCGTGCTCCGCGAGCTCGGCGACCTCTTCTCCGGTGCCGGTGTCCCAGATCCGAGCGGTGCCGTCGGTGCCGCCGGTCGCGAGGAGGGGGCTCTGGGGGTGGAAAGAGATGGACCGCACCTGTCCTTCATGCGCGGTGAAGGCCATGAGCTCCTTCCTGCTCCCGGCGTTCCAGAGGCGGACGGTGCCATCGGTCGCCCCGGTTGCGAGGAGAACGCCGTCGGGGTGGAACGCGAGCGACCGCACCCCTCCTTCGTGCCCGGGGAGCTCGCCGACCTGCTCGCCGCTCGCGGCGTTCCAGAGCCGGACCACGTGGTCCTCCCCTCCGGTGGCGAGAGTGACCGCGTCGTGGCCGAACACGGCCGCCCGTACGCCGCCTCGGTGACCGGTGAGTTCGGCGCTCTGCTCTCCGGTCTCGGTGCTCCAGAGCAGGACGGTCCCCTCGCCGTCGCCGGTGGCGAGCAGAGGCGCATGGGGGTTGAAGGCGATCGACCACACGTCGCCGTGTGTGCTGACGGTGGTGCCGTCCCACACGTCGGACCCGCCTGTGGGCCTACGCGATGTCCACAGGGCCAGGGTGAGGCTCAGCACGATGATCAGGGCGATCGCGGCGATGCCGATGCGGCGCGACACCTCCTGGTGCGGATTCCGCGCTCTCGGGCCGCTCTCCGACGCCGCGGGGGAGGAGCGCGCCGGCGTTGCGCCGGGGCCGGGCGAGCCGGTGGAGTCCCGCACGTGCCGGGGCGGTGCCTCCGGCGCGATCGGCCGGGAACCAGGGGCCGGGCCGGCCTGGGGCGGCGGGGTGCCCGGTACGGAGGGGCTCCGGTCCACGCGGGTGCGTGGCAGCGGCGCGGTCGGGAGGTCCGGCGTACCCGTGCCGCCGGGAGGTGGCCAGGAGTCCTCAAGGTCGCGGTGGGCGAAGCGGGTGAGGATCCGGTCGGGGGCGGGCCGCCGGTCGGGGTCGTGGTTCCAGCAGTCGGCGATGAGGACGCGGATCTCCGGGTCGATGCCGCCGGGGTCGGGCGGCGGGGAGATGAGGCGGCGCAGGGTCTCGGCCATGGTCGCCCCGGAGAACGGGCTCGCCCCGGTGGTGGCGTAGGCGAGGACGGTGCCCAGGGAGAACACGTCGGAGGCGGGGCCGACCCGGCCGCCGTCGGTCTGCTCGGGGGACATGTAGGGCAGGGTCCCGAAGACGGCTCCGCGGGTGGTCATGCTGTCGGCGTCCAGCGGCCGGGCGATGCCGAAGTCGATGATGCGTGGGCCGTCCTCGGCGAGGATGATGTTGGCCGGTTTGAGGTCGCGGTGCACGAGGTCGCAGGCATGGATCGCCTTGAGCCCCTCGGCCAGCCCGACGGCGAGCACGTGCAGGGCCGGCGGTGCGATGGGTCCGCCCTCCCGGACCTTCTTCTCCAGGGTGGGGCCGGGGATGTACGCGGTGGCGATCCAGGGGGATACGGCCCCGGGGTCGGCGTCCACCACCTGGGCGGTGTGGAACCCGCCCACCCGGCGGGCGGCCTCGGCCTCGCGGGCGAACCGTGCCCGGAACCCGTCCTCCTCGGCGAACTCCGGGCGGATCACCTTGACGACGAGCTTGCGCCCCGAGGCGGTCCGGGCCAGGTACACCTGGCCCATGCCGCCCGCGCCCAGGCGCGCGGTCAGGCGGTAGCCACCGATCTCCGGCGGGTCGGTGGGGTGCAGAGTGTCCACGCTGTATCGGCCTTCCCGGCTCAGTCGAGGTACCAGAGGTCGGTGGTGCGGCCGCTGCCCGCGATGTAGAGCAGGGTGCCGTCGGGGGAGAAGGCGACCGAGCGCACGTGCCTGCCGTAGCCGGTGTCGGTGAACGTGTCGATCTGTTCCCAGGTGTCGGTGGCCCAGAGCCGGACGGTGCCGTTGGAGGCGCCGACGGCGAGCAGGCCGCCGTCGGGGGAGAAGACCACCGAGTACACGTGCCCGGTCCGGCCGTCGAGTGTTCCGGTCTCCTCCCAGGTGCCGGTGTCCCAGAGGCGGACGGTGGCGTCGGAGGCGCCGGTGGCGAGCACCGTCCCGTCGGGGCTGAACGCCACCGAGCGCACGTAGTCGGTGTGCCCGGTCAGTGTGGAGACGGCCTCCCCGCCGTCGGTGTCCCAGATGCGGACGGTCTCGTCCACGGACCCGGTGGCGAGCACCGCTCCGTCCGGGCTGAACGCCACCGCGTGCACGTAGTCGGTGTGCCCGGTGAGCGTGCCGACCTCCTCCAGGGTTCCGGTGTCCCAGATCCGGGCGGTCCGGTCCGCGGACCCGGTGGCGAGCAGGGTCCCGTCCGGGGAGAACGCCACCGCGTGGACGGGACCGGTGTGTCCGGTGAGCGTGCCGACCTCCTCCTGGGCGTCGGTGTCCCAGAGCCGCACCGTCCCGTCGGTGGAGCCGGCGGCGAGGACGCCGCCGTCCGGGCCGAACGCCACCGCCGGGGTGTGCGCCTCCCCGGTCAGCGCGCCGACCTCCCTCAAGGACTCGGTGTCCCAGAGCCGGACGACGTCGTCGGTCCCGCCGACGGCCAGGGTGGTGCCGTCGGGAGAGAGCGAGATCGACCAGGTGTTGACGTCCGTGAAGAGGCTTTCGCGCCGGTACTCCCGACTGGAGGCCCACCACAGCCCGGCGATGAGTCCGATCACGACCGCGGTGACGGCGAAGTACTGGCCGAGCCCCCGAACGGTGTGCCTGCCCGACGGAGCCGTGCGCCCGGCCACCCGTGTCGGGGTGGTGCTCCTCGCCACCCGCGTCGGGGCGGGCGGTCGGAGCGGCGCCGCCTCCGGTGCCGGTTCGGGCTTCTCGGGGACCTCGGGCTTTTCGGGAACCTCGGCGGCCGGGTCCGGGCCCGGGGCCAGAGCCGGTTCGGGTGTCGGCGGCCGCTGCACGGTCGGCGGTGGCCAGGCACCGGAGAGGCCGCGGCCCAGGAAACGGTCGAGGATCCGGTCGGGGGTGGGCCGCCGGTCGGGGTCGGGGTTCCAGCAGTCGCGGATCAGTGTCCACATGAGCGGGTCGATGTTCCCGGGGTCGGGCCGGAGCCCGGTGAGGCGGCGCACGGTGTCCGCCGTGGTGTCGGCGGCGAACGGGTTGGCGCCCGTCGCCGCGAACGCCAGCACGGTGCCCAGCGAGAACACGTCCGAGGCGGGCCCGACCCGGCCGCCCTTGGCCTGCTCGGGGGACATGTAGGACAGGGCGCCGACGTCCGTCCCCTGAGCGGTCGTGCCGTCGGCGTCCACGGGCCGGGCGACGCCGAAGCCGGTGATGCGCGGCCCGTCCTCGGCGAGGATGACGTCGGCCGGTTCGAGGCCGCGGTGCACGAGGCCGCAGGCGTGGACGGCCTTCAGCCCCTCCGCCAGGCCCATGGCCAGGGCGTGCAGGGTCGGCGGCGTGATGGGGCCCTCGGCCCGGACCGCCCGCTCCAGGGTGGGGCCGGGGATGTAGGCGGTGGCGATCCACGGTGACCCGGCCCCGGGGTCGGCGTCCACCACCCGGGCGGTGTGGGATCCGCCCACCCGGCGGGCGGCCTCGGCCTCGCGGGCGAACCGTGTCCGGAACCCGTCCCCGTCGGCGGGTTCGGGGCGGATGACCTTGACGACCACCTGCCGGTCGTCCCGGGTGCGGGCGAGGTAGACCGGACCCGTGCCGCCGGAACCGAGGCGGTGGGTCGGCCGGTAGTCGTCGATCTCGGGCGGGTCGGTGGGGTGGAGGGGGTCCACGCTGTGTCGGCCTTCTACCCGGGGGGCAAGGGGATCGGGGTGGTCGTGTCGACGGAGCCGATTATGTCAGGCGGCCTTTCCCCGCAGGGGGCGGAACCGGGTACACGCCGCACGTCCAAGCGTGATCATTCAAATACACTGCGTTATCTTGGTCGTCTCAGGCCGAAACTTCGCGCCCCTGCCGATTTCCCTTCCAGGGCGGGCCCGACGACAGAAAGACACGCGCCTTGCTGACCTACATCCTGCGCCGTCTGGGCGCCGGGCTGCTGCTCCTGGCCGTGGTCACCATGGTCACGTTCGGCATCTTCTACGTGGTCCCCAAGTGGGCCGGGCGCACCACCGAGCAGCTGGCGACCATGTACGTGGGACGGGCGCCCACCCCCGAGGCGATCCAGGCGACCATCGACCGGCTGGGGCTGGACAAGCCGGTCATCGTGCAGTTCGGCGAGTTCGTGCGCGGGATCTTCTTCGGCGCCCAGTACCAGTTCGGCCGGGACACCATCGAGTGCTCCGCGCCCTGCTTCGGCTACTCCTTCCAGACCTACCAGGAGGTCTTCCCCGAGATCGTGTCCCGGCTGCCCGTCACGTTCTCGCTGGCCCTGGGCGCGGGCATCATCTGGCTGGTCGGCGGCATCGCCGTCGGCGTGGTCTCGGCGGTGTGGAAGGGCAGCCTCTTCGACCGGATCGCGATGGCGGTCGCCCTGGCCGGCGTCTCCCTGCCGATCTTCTTCACCGGCCTGCTGGTGCTGGCCTTCCCGGTGCACGCCTGGGGCTGGTTCCAGACCCCGCGCTACGTCCCCCTCACCCAGGACCCGCTGGGCTGGGCCACGGGCATGTTCCTCCCGTGGCTGACCCTGGCGTTCCTGCACGCCGCCATGTACGCCCGCCAGACCCGCGCGGGCATGTTGGAGGTGCTGAACGAGGACTACATCCGCACCGCTCGCGCCAAGGGCCTGAGCGAGCGCAAGGTGGTGCTCAAGCACGCCCTGCGGCCCACCCTGACGCCGATCGTGACGATCTTCGGCCTGGACCTGGGCCTGGTCCTGGGCGGCGCGGTCCTGACCGAGCAGGTGTTCTCCCTCAACGGCATCGGCCGCTACGCGGTCAACGCCATCACCCAGAGCGACCTGCCGGTGATCCTGGGCGTCACCCTGTTCGGAGCGTTCTTCATCGTGGTGTGCAACCTGATCGTCGACCTGATCTACCCGCTGATCGACCCGCGTGTGCGCGTCCACTAGCGGACCGTCTCCCCGCATCCACGACTTCGGACCCAGAGAGCAGAGGCGTCCCCAATGAGCGAATCCGCACCCGAAACCGTCGTCCGGGTGGACGACCTGCGGGTGGCGTTCCCGACCATGGACGGCGAGATCCAGGCGGTGGACGGGCTGTCCTTCGAGGTGCCCGCCGGGGGAGGGCTGGGCATCGTGGGCGAGTCGGGCTCGGGCAAGAGCGTGACCTCGCTGGCCCTGATGGGCCTGCACCGCGGCAGCCGGGCCAAGATCACGGGCGCCATCGAGGTGGCGGGGCAGGACGTCAACAAGCTGAACGACAAGCAGTTGCGGGCGATGCGCGGCAACGACATCGCGATGGTCTTCCAGGACCCGATGCAGTCGCTGCACCCGCAGTACACCATCGGCAACCAGCTGGTCGAGGCGCTGCGCGTGCACCGGCCGGACGTGTCCAAGGGCGAGGCCCGCAAACACGCGGTGGAGGCGCTGGACCGGGTGGGGATCCCCCAGCCCGGGAAGCGGATCAACTCCTACCCGCACGAGTTCTCCGGCGGTATGCGCCAGCGTGTGGTCATCGCGATGGGGTTGATGTGCGATCCCAAGGTGTTGTTGGCGGACGAGCCGACCACGGCGCTGGACGTGACGGTGCAGGCGCGCATCCTGGATCTGCTGGACGAGCTGCGCCGGGATCTGGGCATGGCCCTGATCCTGGTCTCCCACGATCTGGCCGTGGTGGCGGGTTCGGTGGACGAGGTCGTGGTGATGCGCCACGGGGTCGCGGTGGAGCGGGGTGATGTGCGCACGGTGCTGTCCTCCCCGGAGCACCCCTACACGCAGGCGTTGCTGGCCGCGGTGCCGCGGGTCGAGGTCTCCCGGGCCCAGCGCCGCGCCCAGGACCGCGCTGACCGGGCCGAACGCGAACGCGGGGAACAGCGGGCCGCCGGCGCGGTCACCGGACAGGCCCCGGAGCAGGAGGGGTTCGCGGCGTTCACGCCCAAGGAGCCCGAGGGTGAGCGGGAGGTCCTGCTCAAGGTCTCCGGGGTGGGCCAGCGCTTCAAGGTCCGCGGCGGGCTGTGGGGGCGCTCCAGCGACTTCTGGGCCGTCAAGGGCGTCTCGTTCGACCTGTACAAGGGTGAGACGCTGGGCATCGTGGGCGAGTCCGGCTCGGGCAAGAGCACGCTGTCGCGGATGGTCATGCGCCTGCTGGAGCCCACCGAGGGTGCCATCGAGTTCGAGGGCCGGGACATCACCCACATCGCCGAACGCCGGATGCGTCCGCTGCGGCGGGACGTGCAGATGGTGTTCCAGAACCCGTACTCGTCGCTGAACCCGCGCGTGACCGTGGGCGACGCGATCGGCACCGCGCTGCGCGTGCAGGGCGAGCGGGACACCAAGAAGATCAAGCGCGAGGTGCAGGAGCTCCTGGACCGCGTGGGGCTGGAACCGAACCACTACAACCGGTTCCCGCACGCGTTCTCGGGCGGCCAGCGCCAGCGCATCGCGATCGCCCGCGCGCTGATCCTCAAGCCCAAGCTGATCATCTGCGACGAGCCGGTCTCGGCCCTGGACGTGTCCACCCAGGACCAGGTGCTGCGCCTGCTCTCCGAGCTCCAGGACGACTTCGGGCTGACCTACATCTTCGTCGCCCACGACCTGGCCGTGGTCCGCCAGGTCAGCGACCGCGTCGCGGTCATGCGCAAGGGCGAGGTCGTGGAGCTCGGCGACAGCGACGCCATCTACGAGAACCCGCAGAGCGACTACACCCGCCAGCTCCTCATCGCCGCCCCGGTGCTCGACCCCGACCAGGCGCGCGAGCTGCGCGCCGAGCGGGTCCGCGAACGCGCCGAGGGGGCCTGAGCCGCCCGCGCCGCCTGAACCGGCCGGGCCGCGGGCTCCGGCCGGGGCGCAGCCCCGGCCGGAGGGCACCGGTCAGAACAGGTTGCGGCGCCCGGCCAGGGCGTTGACCCACCGGTCCAGCTCCTGGCGCCAGTCCGTCGCCACCGCCTGCTGGTGGGTGACGTTGAAGCTCTTGAAGGTGTCGCGCCCCTCGGAGAACAGGCCCGGCTTCTTGTCCAGCTCCAGGACCACGTCCATGCCGCGCTCGTCGGCGACGAACGACAGCTCCAGCTCGTTCAGGCCCCGGTAGCGGCCCGGCGAGTAGTACTCGATCTCCTGGTAGAAGGGCAGCCGCTGGCGGGTGCGGGCGATGCGCCCGCGCTCCAGGTCGGCCTTCTTGAACCGGAAGCCCAGCGAGTCCAGGGCGTCCAGCACCGCCCGCTGGGAGGGCAGCGGCTCGATCGACACCGGGTCCAGGTCGCCGGGGTCGACGGCGCCCGCGACGGCCAGGCGCGTGTTGACCCCGATGTTCATGCTGTGCAGCCGCCGACCGCCGTGGGTGGTGACCGGGGCCTCCCAGGGCACGGGGATCTCGAAGGGCACCTCGAAGCGCTGGCCGGGGACCAGGCGGGTGTGCCCGCCCAGGCGGATCCGGTGGAACTCCATACTGCTCTTGACCTCGTTGTCGCCGAACTCGGTCTCGACGACGGCCTGGAGCCCCACGGTGAGCTCCTCGACCTGCTGGTCGACGTCGCCGCCCTCGACCAGCACGGTGCCGCGCACCGCACCGCCGGGGAACGTCGAGGACACGTCCAGGCGGGTCTCGACCGAGGCCCCGCCGAAACCGATACCGGCGAGCAGACGCTTGAGAACCATGGGCCTTTCCTGTTCCGCCCCGGCGGTGCCGGTCCGGGCGGGGTGTTCGGGGAGGGGAGAGAGCGGCACCCTCAGGGGTACAGACGACCGGCGCCGGATTCCGGTTCCCGTCGCGGTCAGGGGGCCAGCCCGCGCAGCAGGGCCCGCAGCCCGTGGTGGAAGCGGGCGGCGGCCTCCTCGGCGTCGGGGGCGTCCTCGTCGTCCTGGTGGCGGACCTGGTGGACGACCGCGCCCAGGCAGTAGGAGTACAGGGCGTCGGCGGCGCGGTCGAGCTCGGCCTCGGGCACCCCGGCGTCGGTGAACGCGCGGTGGACCAGGGCGCGGGCGTCGGCGTCGGCGGGGGTGGCGGGGGCGCGGTGCACCAGCAGGGACAGCGCGCCGGAGTACTCCAGCAGGCGGGCGCGGTAGTCGTCGGCCCAGGAGGCCAGGCGCTGGTCCCAGGGGCGGTTGTCGGCCTCCTCCGCGTCCTTCGCGGCGTCCTCCCCGTCCTCGCCGTCCTCGTCGGCGGCCGCGTCCAGGGGGGTGCCGCCGGTGGACCCGGGGGAGGTCACGTAGGCGGCGATGGCGTTGAAGAGCTGTTCCTTGCCCAGCGGGAAGTGGTGGTAGATGGCCATGGCCTCCACCTCCAGGGCGTCGCCCAGACGCCGCATGGACAGCCCGCCCAGCCCGCGTCCGGCGATGATGTGGAGCGATTCCAGGATGATGCGCTCCCGACTGAGCCCCGCGTAGTTCCTGCTCACTTGTGTCCTTTCGCAAGTTCTGGTGCCTAATGTGGCGTTTTCTGTGCGCGGAGGCCATCACCAACGCACGATCCGGGTCGCCCCATGATCCACATCACTATTAAAGTCTCCTGCAGACGGTGTACCAGGTGATCGGAGCTGGCGATGGGACTTGGCGGACGTGGCACGGCGCAGGCGCGGGAAAGCCTGGTCGCCGACCGGGAACGGGCCGGGCGGCTGGACGACCTTTTGCGGGAGGTGGCCGACGCCCAGGCGGCACTGGAGGAGGCCCGCGTGTCGGGGGCGACCGTGGAGGAACTGCACGAGCGCGGGCTGGCCCTGGACACCGCGCTCACCGAGGCGATGCGGGCCGCCTACGCCCGCGAGCGCGTGCTCATCGGCGAGAAGGGCTACCGGGACCGCCTCTACCGCCGCAAGCGGCTGGCCCGGCCCGCGGTGCGCGAGGCCACCGAGGTGGCCGAGCAGCTGCTCACCGCCCGTGAGGACCACCGGCTGCACGGCGTGCAGCGGGTGCCCCGGACGGTCGGCGCCGCCTGACCTCCGTGCGGCCCCGCGCCCCCCGGGGTTCCGGTGGTGGGCGCGGGCCCGCACATCGGCCCGGAAGGGGCGGGAGCGCGACCGGTCCGCGCCCCCGCGGTAGCGGGGCCGGCCACGCGCGGTAGTTTTGGGCGCGAACGGGTATGGGGCCCGCAGCACGAACACCGACCGTGGGGAGCGCAGGAGGAGATGGCGGATTTCATCCGCGTCGACCCGACGTCGAAGGTACCGCCCTACGAGCAGATCCGGACGACCGTGGCGATGGCGGCCGCCGCCGGGGAACTCCCGGTCGGCTACCGGCTGCCGACGGTGCGGGCGCTGGCCGGGAACCTGTCGGTGGCGGTCAACACCGTGGCCCGCGCCTACCGGGAACTGGAGCAGGCCGGGGTCGTCGAGACCCGGGGCCGCTCGGGCACCTTCATCGCGGCGGCGGGGGACGACCAGCGGGCGGAGGCCCTGGCCGCGGCCCGCGCCTACGCCGAGGTGATCTCCCGGGTGGGGCTGGACCACGACGAGGCCGTGGAGATCCTGCGCGCCGCGCTGGACTCCGCGCAGCCCCCGGGGTGAGCCGGGCCGGCGTCGCCGGGCAGGGGGCGGGCGCCGCTCAGCGGCGCAGGCCCAGCACGGACACGATGTAGAAGACGATCAGCCCCAGCCACACGGCGGCGATGGCGGCGGGCCCGCCCACCAGGGCGGCGGCGATCGCGGTGGCGGGGATGCTCACCCCCAGGCACACCAGCGACAGCACCATCCGCACCGTGTTGGAGGGCACCCCCACCTTGACCTTGTGATCCCTCTGGCCGCGGTCCAGGTGGCGCCGGACGCTGGTGTCGATGGCGTCGTCGATGCGCTCGACCAGGGACGCCGCCAGGGCGTCGTCGTACTCGGGCCCGAGCTCGCGGCCGGCGCGCAGGGCGGCGGCGATCTCGGCCTGCCGCTGGGAGATGCTGTCCGTCATCCCCTCATGGTGGCACCGCGGGGTCCCGGGCGCCTCCCCCCGGACCCGATCTCGGGGAACGTTCAGGGACAACCCCGACGCCGGAGAGGCGTCCCCGACCCCGGACACGCCGCAGGGCCGCCTCCCGGGTGCGGGAGGCGGCCCTGTTCGGCGGCCGGTGGCGGCTAGCTGGCGAAGTCGAGCAGCTGCTGGGCGCGGCTCGGGTGCCGCAGCTTGGACAGCGACTGCTTCTCCAGCTGCCGGATGCGCTCGCGGGTCAGCCCCAGGTGCTTGCCGATCTCGTCCAGGGTGCGCGGCCGGCCGTCCATGAGGCCGAAGCGCAGCGACATGATGGTCGCCTCGCGCGGCTCCAGGTCGGACAGGGCGTTGCGCAGCTGGTCGGCCATGAGCTGGCGGTCGACCACCTCGGAGGCCTCCGAGGCGTCCACGTCCTCGATGAGGTCGCCGATACGGGTCTCGCCGTCCTCACCGATGGTGGAGTCCAGGCTGATGGGCTGGCGGGTGACCCGCAGCAGCTCCTCGATCTGGGCCGGCGTCTTGTCCAGCTCCAGCGCCAGTTCCTCCGGGGTGGGCTCGCGGCCCAGCGCCTGGTGCATGTCGCGCTCCAGGCGGCTGACCTTGCTCAGCAGCTCCAGCACGTGGACGGGCAGGCGGATGGTGCGCGCCGAGTCGGCGAAACCGCGCTGGATCGCCTGGCGGATCCACCACATGGCGTAGGTGGAGAACTTGAAGCCCTTGGTGTAGTCGAACTTCTCCACGGCGCGGATCAGGCCGAGGTTGCCCTCCTGGACCACGTCCAGCAGCGACATGCCCCGGTCGCTGTACTTCTTGGCCACCGACACCACCAGGCGCAGGTTGGCCTCCAGCATGTGGGACTTGGCCTTGCGGCCGTCCTCGGCGATCCACTCCAGCTCGTCGCGCTCGACCTCGGACATCGGCACGGAGGTGTCGACCTCGCCGTGCAGGCCCAGCCGGTACTCCGCGTACAGGCCGGCCTCGACCCGCTTGGCCAGCTCGACCTCCTGCTCGGCGGTGAGCAGCTGTCGGCGGCCGATGGCCTTGAGGTAGGTGTGGACGGAGTCGCCCATGGCGGGGGACTGGTCGTCCAGGTCGGCCTCGCCGGTCTCCGGGTCGATGGTGGCCTGGGAGGTGTCCTCGGTGGTCTTCTTGGTGCGCCGCGTCGCGGTGCGGGTCTTCCTCCGGGGGGAGGGGCCCTTGCGGGGTGCCACCTTGCCGGTTGCGGCCTTGGGTGCCTCGTCGGTGTCGGGCACCGTCGCGATGAGAGTGTTTTCCAGCACGTCGTCCTCGGCGTCGGGTTCGGCCACCGGCGCGGAGTGGTCGCCCCCGTTGGCGAGCCGGACCCCGTGGTCGGTGAGTTCACGCAGGATGGCGCGGCCGTCGCCGGCGGAGACTCCGGCCGCGGAGAAAGCGGTGCGCAGTTCGGTGAGGGACAGGTGTCCCTGGGCGCGCCCGCGGGTGAGCAGGTCGGTCAGTGCCGCGCGGTCGGTCGCGAGCGGAGCGGTGCCGTCGGTGGTCGCCGAACGGGTCCGGGCAGTGCTCGTCATCCGGACACCTCCCTCCCTTCCATGACGTGTGGCACGTGGCGGAGGGTTCCCGCCGACTGGACGCGCCAATATGTCCAACGTGTCGGGGTGTCAAATGTTCCCCGTCTCGATTGGATATCTTTCGAAGTGGCATGGATCACCGCACGTTCAGTGGCGGGCGGTGCGGGACAGCGGGTATGGAAGCCCGCTCGGACGGCCGGGCCGGGGCGCGGCGCACCGGGCGCGGGGGAGGGCGCAGGGGCGTGGGCGGGTGGAGCGGGTGGACTCGTGGCTGTCGCCAACTGCGGACCTCCTTGGCAGAGGGGCCGTGGGGTCCGGGCATTCGGGAGGCCCGGATACACAAGTAGACGCCGGGCGGCCCGGGGAAGTTCCCCATCATGGGAGGACATGTCCGGCCCCGGCCGTGGCGGCCGCTCCCCGCCGGGACCCGAACGCCCTGTTCGGGGCGGTCCGCTCAGCCGCGGCGCAGCGCCACCAGATCCGGTTTGCCCGAGGCCAGCATCGGCAGCCGGTCGCGCACCTCCACCTCGCGCGGGGCCGCGTAGGCGGGCAGCCGGTCGCGCACCACCGACCGCAGGTGCTCCAGGGTGGGCGGCGCGGCCGGGTCGGCGGGCACCACCACCGCGCACACCCGCTCGCCCCACTCGGGGTCGGGGCGGCCCACCACCACCGACTCGGCCACCGCCGGGTCGGCCGCGAGCAGCGCGTTGACCTGGCCGGGCACCACCTTGTGGCCGCCGGTGTTGATCACCTCGTCCATCCGGCCCAGGACCGCCAGCCGCTCCCCGTCCCAGCGGCCCAGGTCGTTGGTGCGCAGCACCCGGGTCCCGTCGGCGGCGGTGTCCGGGCCCGGCACCGGCTCCGCCCCGGGGGCGGTCCGGTAGCGGGTGAGCAGGGTCGGGCCCGACAGCAGCACCCGGCCCGCGCCGTCCGGGCCCGGGGCGTCGACCGCCACCCCCACCCCGTCCAGGGGCACCCCGTCGTAGACGCACCCGCCGCAGGTCTCGCTCATGCCGTAGGTGGTGACCACCCGGCCCCCGGCCTCGCGCGCCGCCGCCAGCAGCGCGGGCTCGGCGGCCGCCCCGCCCAGCAGGACCACCCCGAACTCCGACAGGTCCGCCCCCGCGGCCAGCAGCCTGCGCAGCTGGGTCGGCACCAGGGACACGTGCGGGCGGAGCCCCTTCGCCAGGGCGAGGACCTCCTCGACCGCGAACGGCGCGTGCACCGCCCCGGTGCCCATGACCAGGGCGCGCAGCATCACCTGGAGGCCGGAGATGTGCCCGGCGGGCAGCACGCACAGCCAGGAGTCGCCCGGCCGGGCCCCGATCCGCGCCACCGACGCCCGTGCCGAGGCGAGCAGCGCCGCCGCCGACAGCTCCACGCCCTTGGGGGCGCCCGTCGACCCGGAGGTGGTGACCACCAGGGCCGTCCCGGGGGCGGCGGGCAGGCCGCCCGCCAGCGCGGACTCGCCGCCGGGCGTCAGCACCGAGGAGGGGCGCATCGCCGCGAGCAGCTCCCGCACCCGGGCGTCCGGGGTCCCGGCGGGGACCGGCATCAGCGCCGGGCCGTCGCCGGCCAGGGCTGCGGCCAGCAGGTCGGACAGGTGGCCCGGCTCCAGGCCCACGGCGGCGCGCAGGGCCGGGCCGTCGGCGGTCGTCGGGGCGGGGACGTCGGGAAGGTTCGCGGAAGCCACGGGGCACAAGGGTACGCCCGCCGCGCCCGCGGGGGGCGTACCCGGTCGTCCCCGTCGGCCTGGCACAATGCGTAGGGTTGACGCGGGGGTCGCCCTGGAAGGGGCTCCGTCGGAGCCGGTCCGGGCACCCGCCGTACCGATGTCCCCGTGAGGAGAAGCAGTAGCCGTGAGCAGCGTGATCGACTGGCAGCGGTCGGGCGAGTATTCCGACATCATCTACGAGACCGCGGAGGGCATCGCCAAGATCACGATCAACCGGCCCGAGCGGCACAACGCGTTCCGGCCGCAGACCCTCTTCGAGCTCCAGCAGGCGTTCAACATCGCCCGCGACGACTCCGAGGTCGGCGTGATCATCTTCACCGGCGCCGGCGACCAGGCGTTCTGCTCCGGCGGCGACCAGAAGATCCGCGGCGACGACGGCTACATCGGCGACGACGCCGTGGCCCGCCAGGGCATCGGCCGCCTCAACGTCCTGGACCTGCAGGTGCAGATCCGCCGCCTGCCCAAGCCGGTCATCTGCATGGTCGCCGGCTGGTCCATCGGCGGCGGCAACGTCCTCCAGGTGTGCTGCGACCTCACCATCGCCGCCGACAACGCCAAGTTCGGCCAGACCGGCCCCAAGGTCGGCTCCTTCGACGGCGGCTACGGCTCCTGGCTGCTCGCCGAGACCGTCGGCCTCAAGAAGGCCCGCGAGATCTGGTACCTGTGCCGCCAGTACAGCGCCCAGGAGGCGCTGGACATGGGCATGGTCAACACCGTGGTGCCGCTGGCCGACCTGGAGAAGGAGACCGTCTCCTGGGCCCGCGAGCTGCTGGAGAAGTCCCCGCTGGCGCTGCGCATGCTCAAGGGCGCCATCAACGCCGTCAGCGACGGCGCCGCCGGGATGCAGCAGTTCGCCGGTGACGCCACCATGCTCTACTACATGAGCGAGGAGGCCCAGGAGGGCCGGGACGCCTTCAAGGAGAAGCGCCGTCCGGAGTTCGACAAGTTCCCGCGCCGCCCGTGACACCGACCGCCGACCCCGCCGCGGAGACCGGTCCCGGAGCGGGCCGGGCCTTCGCCATCGGCCTGCGCGACCGGTTCCGCGGCATCACCGTGCGCGAGGGGCTGCTGGTGCGCGGGCCCGCCGGGTGGGGCGAGTTCTCGCCCTTCGCCGAGTACGGCCCGCGCGAGTGCGCCCGCTGGTGGGCGGCCTGCCATGAGGCCGCCCACCTGGGGTGGCCCGCCCCGGTGCGCGACCGGGTCGCGGTCAACGTCACCGTCCCGGCCGTGGACCCCGGCAAGGCCCACGCCATCGTCGCGGCGGGCGGCTGCGCCACCGCCAAGGTGAAGGTCGCCGAGAAGGGCCAGGACCCCGCCGAGGACCTGGCCCGGGTGGAGGCGGTGCGCGACGCCCTGGGCCCCTCGGGGAAGGTGCGCGTGGACGCCAACGGCGGCTGGGACGCCGACACCGCGGTACGGATGGTCCGCGCCCTGGACCGGTACGGGCTGGAGTACGTCGAGCAGCCCTGCGCCACCCTGGACGAACTCGCCGCGGTGCGCCGCCGGGTGGACGTGCCGGTGGCCGCCGACGAGTCGATCCGCCGCGCCGAGGACCCGCTGAAGGTGCGCGCCGCCGACGCCGCCGACATCGTCGTGCTCAAGGTGCAGCCCCTGGGCGGGGTGCGCGCCGCCCTGCGGGTCGCCGAGGCCTGCGGGCTGCCGGTGGTGGTCTCCAGCGCCGTCGAGACGTCGGTGGGCCTGGCCGCCGGGGTGGCGCTGGCCGCCGCCCTGCCGGAACTGCCCTACGCGTGCGGGCTGGCGACCATGCAGATGCTCACCGCCGACGTCACCGACGACCCGCTGCTGCCCGAGGACGGGTACCTGCCGGTGCGGCCGGTGGAGGTCGACGGGAAGCGGCTGGGCGAGGTCGAGACCGACCCCGCCCCCTGGCGCGCCCGCGCCGCGGCCGCCATCGCCGCCGGCGCCGCCGAACGGCGGGACTGACCGGTTCAGGACACGGATCACACGCGCGGGCGTTCGCCGTTCGCGCCCGAACGGGGTTCACTGGAAGGTGTGCGCCCGTGAGAAGAGGGGTGCCGTGCGGCATACCGGCGTCCTGCGGTGATACTTGTTGCACACTTTGACGAACGAAAGCGTTTGGATGAATCCGTCTACCGCCCTGGCGCGGGTCCTCGTCGATGAACTGGCCCGCTGCGGCCTGGCCGAGGCCGTGGTCGCGCCGGGGTCGCGCTCGACGCCGCTCGCGCTCGCCCTGGTCTCCCACCCCGGGATCCGGGTGCACGTGCGTGTGGACGAGCGGTCGGCGTCCTTCCTCGCGCTGGGACTGGCCCGGGCCTCGCGCCGCCCGGTGGCCGTGGTGTGCACCTCCGGGACCGCCGCCGCCAACTTCCACCCCGCGGTGCTGGAGGCCGACGAGAGCGGGGTGCCGCTGCTGGTGCTGACCGCCGACCGGCCGCCCGAGCTGCGCGGCACCGGCGCCAACCAGACCGTCGACCAGATCGGCCTGTACGGCGGGGCCGTGCGGATGTTCGCCGAGGTCGGCACGCCCGACCCGGTGCCGGGGATGGTCGCCTACTGGCGTTCGCTGGTGGGGCGCGCCTGGGGCGCCGCCCGCGGTGGGCGGCCCGGCCCGGTGCACCTGAACATCGCGTTCCGCGACCCGCTCACCCCCGACGGCCCCGGGCAGGAGTGGCCCGAGCCCCTGGAGGGGCGGGCCGACGGGGCGCCGTGGATCTCCCGGCCGGGGCCGTTCGCCGAACCGCCCGCGTTCGTGCTGCCCGACGTGGAGCGCGGCGTGATCGTGTGCGGCGACGGCGACTACGACCCGGTGCCGTTCCTGGCACTGGCCGAGCTCACCGGGTGGCCGCTGCTGGCCGAACCCACCTCCAACGCCCGCCGCGTGGGGGCGGTCTCCGCCTACCGGCAGCTGCTGGCCTCCCCGGCGGTCGTCGCGGGGCCCGCCCCGGACCTGGTGGTCAGCGTGGGACGGCCCAACCTGTCCCGGCAGACTTTGGCGTTCCTGCGCCGGGCCCGCCGCCATGTGGTGGTCACCGCCGGGTCCCTGGGTGACCCGAGCGCGTCGCTGCCCAACGGGTTCGCCGACCCGGCCCGCACCGCCACCGACGTGGTGGCAGCCGTCGCCGCCCCGGCGGGCCTGTCCTTCGACGAGCCGCGCCGCACCGACTGGTCGCGGCTGTGGTGGCGGGCCGAGTCCGCCGCCCGCACCGCCCTGGACGCGGTGCTGGACGAGCAGGAGACGCTCACCGAACCGCGGCTGGCCCGCGACCTGGTGTCGCACCTGGCCGCGGGGTCGCTGCTGTTCGCGGGGTCGAGCATGCCCATCCGCGACCTGGACGCCACCATGCGCGCCCGCTGCGGGGTGCGCCTGGTCGGCAACCGGGGGGTGAGCGGCATCGACGGCACGGTCTCCACGGCGATCGGGGCGGCTCTGGCCCACCAGGCGGCCGACCCGGCCGCGGGGGCGTTCGCCCTGCTGGGCGACCTGGCGGTGCTGCACGACCAGAACGGGCTGATCATCGGGCCGGGGGAGCCGCGCCCGGACCTGGCGATCGTGGTGGTCAACAACGACGGCGGCGGGATCTTCTCCGGTCTGGAGCAGGCGGGGCACCCGGACTTCGAGCGGGTCTTCGGGACCCCGCACGGGGTGTCGATGGAGCGGGTGGCGGCGATGGCGGACGTGCCCTACGTCCACCTGGAATGGGCCACCGACCTGCCCAAGGCGCTGCTGGGGGAGGGGGTGCGCATCGTGGAGGTGCGCACCGACCGCGCCGAGGGCGCGGTCCTGCGCAGACGCCTGCAGACGGCGGTCGACGCGGCCCTGGCCGAGGCCCTGTGACCCTGTAGCCCCTGTGTTCATCGCGCCCCGCCGGACCCGGTCCGGCGGGGCGGTTTTCTCACTTCGCCTCCGAGATCTGCGCGCGTCGCGATGAGTTCCGCGCGGTTCGGTGGTCATACCGTCGAACCCGTGACCTGAGGAGGGCATGCGATGCGCGGCGTGATCTGTTCGATGGGCGTCTCGCTCGACGGCTACATCGTCGGGCCGGACGGTGGATTCAACTGGTCGGTGCCCGACCGGGAGGTCTTCGACCTGGCCACCGACGAGGTGCGCCGGGTCGGCGTCTACCTGCTGGGGCGGCGGCTGTACGAGACGATGGTGTACTGGGAGACGGTCGACCAGAGCCCGGAACACGACCACCCGACGCGTGAGTTCGCCGAGATCTGGCGGGCGCTGCCCAAGGTGGTCTTCTCCACCACGCTCTCCGAGGTGCGGGGCAACACTCGCCTGGCCGCGGGAGGCCTGGCGGAGGAGGCCGAACGGCTGCGGGCCGAGCCGGGGGAGGGCGACATCGCGATCGGTGGCGCCACCCTGGCCGCCGAGGCGGCCGCGCTGGGTCTGATCGACGAGTACCGGATCCGGGTCTACCCGGTGCTGGTGGGCGGCGGCGTCCCGTTCTTCCCCCGGGCCGAGCGCCATGTGGACCTCGACCTCGTCGAGTCCCGCGCCATCGGTTCTTCGAAGGTGGTCTACCTCCGCTACCGCGTGCAGCACTGACCGGCGCGCCTATCCGGCCGGCTGTCGGTCCGGTCGGCGGGCCCGGTCCCGGAACTTCTTGGGCGAGACGCCGACCACGCGGCGGAACGCGGTGCTGAAGGCGCTCTCGGACTTGTATCCGGTCCGGGAGGCGAGTTCGGAGATGGACATCGTGTTCTGGCGCAGCGCCTCGCGCGCCAGGCGCATGCGCCAGTGGATCAGGTACTCCAGCGGCGGGACCCCGACCTGGTCCTTGAAGGAGCGGGCGAACGCCGAACGCGACATGTGGCTGATGTCGGCGAGCTCCTGGAGCGTCCAGGCGCGCGACAGGTCCTCGTGTATGGTGCGCATGGCCGTACCGATCCCGTCGGCGCTGAGCGCGCAGAGCCAGCTGAAGGGGGCGTGGGCCCGGCTCGCGTGGGCGCGGAGCATGTGGACGAGCAGGACCTCCCCCAGGCGGTCCAGGACCAGCGACCCGCCGGCGGCACCGGCCTCGAACTCGGCGACCAGGAGTTTCTGCACGAGTGCCAGGTGCTCGCCGTGCGGGTCGGTGGCGGGGACGTGGACGAAGGGCGGCAGGACGTTGGTGAGGACCGAGGCGTTCGCGTCGTCGAACACGAACTGCCCGTCGCACACGTAGGTGTCCGCCTCGGCTGGCGCGCCGATGCGCACGACCCTGCCCCCGGGGTCCTCCCGCAGCGGCGTCACGGTGCGCGGGTCCGCGGAGGGCGTGCTGGACAGCACGTACTGCGAGGGGTTGGACAGCAGGTAGAAGTCGCCTTCTTCGAGCAGCACGGGTTCGTGGCCGTCGAGGGTCAGCCAGCACGTACCGCGCACGACCAGACCGACCTTCACGTGCGGGAACCCGTCGAAACGCGCCGCCCAGGAGCCTCCGGCAAGCAGGCTGTGCCCGATCGTCGTCCGGGGGCGGAGCAGACCGACCGCATCGGCGACCGGATCACCGAAACCGAGCAACACGAACCCCCCTCCTGGACGATAGGTAAAATATCGAGGACTTTACATTATGGAAAGTACTTCCCTGCCGCGGCATGATCGCCAACGAAGCAGATCAACACGGAACGACACGGAGGTACTCCCATGGGGCGGCTGGATGGCAGGACGGCGGTGGTCACCGGAGGCAGCACCGGCATCGGCCTGGCCACCGCCCTGCGGCTGGCGGACGAGGGCGCGCACGTGTTCATCACGGGTCGGCGCAAGCCCGAGCTGGACTCCGCCATCGAGGCCATCGGACCGGCCCGGGCCACGGCGGTCGTCGGCGACATCTCCCGGACGCAGGACCTGGACCGGCTCTACGAGGCCGTCCGGGGGCGCGGCGAGGGCCTGGACGTGCTCGTCGCGAACGCGGGGGTCGGCGCGTTCGTGACGCTGGAGCAGACCACCGAGGAGCACTTCGACCAGACCTTCGGGGTGAACGTCCGGGGCACGCTGTTCACCGTGCAGAAGGCGCTGCCGCTGCTCAACGACGGGGCCTCGGTCATCCTGGTCGGCTCGACCGCCGGCGACCGCGGGGTGGAGGCGTTCGGCGCGTACGCGGCGTCCAAGGCGGCCGTCCGGTCCTTCGCGCGGACCTGGTCCACCGAGCTCAAGGGCCGCGGCATCCGGGTCAACGTGGTCTCGCCGGCCTGGATCGAGACTCCCGGTGGCACCGCCGCCTTCGGCGACGAGGAGACCCTGCGGGCCGTCAAGGAGAACATCGCCGCGACCGTGCCCAAGGGCCGCATGGGCCGCCCGGACGAGGCCGCCGCGGCCGTGGCCTTCCTGGCCTCGGACCAGAGCAGTTATGTCGTCGGCGCCAACCTCTACGTCGACGGAGGCACCAACCAGATCTGACCGCGGTGGCGTCCCGGACCCACGGGCCCGGGACACCACCGCGTCGTGGGAGGAGCGGTCCGGGACCAGACGCGGCCGGTCTCGGTACCGGAGCTCTTCATGGGCGTGATCGGGCGAACCAGTCCAGCACCGAGCGTTTGTAACCCTCCGGCATCGGCAGGCCGGGGACCTCGGCCTCGGTGAACAGGCCCGCCTCCTTGTGTTCGCTGGACACCACGACCGGTGCCCGGGAGTCCACACGGCACCCGTAGGTGACGATGAAGACGTGCCGGTCGACCTGGGTGATGTGGTACATCCACGAGTCGAGAACGGCGGTTACCTCGACCGGCCAACCGGTCTCCTCCTCGATCTCCCGGGCCAGGCACTCCTCCGGGGTCTCGCCGATCTCGATCTTGCCGCCGGGCAGCTCCCACTCGTCGCGCTCGTTGCGCAGCAGCAGCACCCGGTCGTCGCGGATCACCACCCCCTTGACGGAGACGGGGAACATACGCGGAACGTGGGGGCTGTCGGAAACGGGGTCGGGCACGTTATCCCTCACGAGTGATCCGAGTGCGGACGAGCCAGCCGTCGCGGGTCTCCTCCAGGACCGGGGTGAGGTGGTCGGCGCCGGGGCGTCCGGCCGCCCGCCACCGGTCGACGTGGTGGCGGAGAGTGCGGGCCGGGGCGGGGTCTCCGGCGGTGGCCAGCCGACCGTCACCGGTCACGGCGGCGGCGCCGGACGCGGTGGCGTGGCCGGGGGCCCAGCCCCGATCGCCCAGGCCGAGCATGCACAGGCCGTCGGTGTCGGCGGCGTACAGGTACAGGTGCAGGTCGGCGGCCGACTCCTCGGGTTCCAGCAGAGATGCGGCCTCGACTCCTCGGGAGAGGACCTTGACGGCGGCTTTGGCGTCACCGCCGCGCATACTGCTGACCCACCAGGTGTTCCCCCGGGCATCGACGGTGGCGGCGTCCACACCGCGTGGAGGCACTAGCCACTGGGTGAGCTCTTCGGGGTGCATCTCCACGTACCCGCCGGTCCAGAGCCGTTCGGCCTCTAGGGTTCCGGTGCGGGTGCGGTGGGCGCGGACGATCGCGGTGGACCTCGGCAGCGGGGTCAGGGTGACGGGCACGACCAGCACCGCGCCGGGCACACACTGGTCGGCCCAGGTACGCCACAGCACGTCGGTGGCGGCCCAGGCCACGACCCGGTCGTAAGGTGCTCGGCCGGGGTGGCCGTGGGCACCGTCCCCGGTCACGACGTGGATGTTGGCGGCACCGCGGTGGCTGTGCAGGTCGCGGGCCCGGTCTGTGAGGGTGCCCATGACGTCCATGGACACCACCGAACCGGTCGGCCCCACCAGCTCGCCCAGCAGGGCGCCGGAGAACCCGGAGCCGGTGCCGATCTCCAGCACCCGCATTCCCGGGTGGACGTCCAGGCGTTCCAGCCCGGCGGCGATGGCCTGCACCGAGCTGCTCTGCCGGACCAGGCCGCCGTCCTGGTCGCGGGTGTAGTGGTCCTCCGGTACGGACGCCAACGCGGCTTTGATGCGATCGGTGGTCACGGTTCTCCTCGTGTCGGTGGTCGATCCCGGTGCGGGATGCTCGGTCAGACGTGGATCAGGGTCAGGTAGGGGTGTTCGGCGAAGTGCGACTCCTCTACCGGGGCGCCGTTCACCGCCACCCAGGCGTGCACGGCGTAGGGCATCATGCGGGCCCCGATGCACCACTCCACTCGGCGGCGTAGCAGCAGGCAGGCCAGGGCCGAGGCCAGCGACCCCTCCAGACAGGCGAAGCGCCCGGGGAACCAGCGCCCGGCGGCACGGACGCTCCTGACCGCGGCCTCCGCTTCAGCCGGTGAGGCGGGGCGGCGCGTGTGACGGTTCGCGAAAGCGACCAGACGCAGGCTCACCGCGAGCGGTAGCCGGAGCATCAACAGAGCGCCGACGCAGCCGACCGCTCCCGCAGCCCGGTAGCGCGCAGGGATACCGGTTCCATCCTCTCGGCGGGCCGCCATCTCCGAAGAACTCACTTCTCCCGCCCTGTACGCACGGCCAGCCCGAGGTGGATCAGGGTTCCGGCGAGGGCAAGGGCATCGGCGCGAAGCCGTTCCGGTTCCGTGCCCCATCGGATGGCGAGATCCTCAAGGACCGTGTTCCCACCGCCGACGAGGTGTGCCCACAGCGCGGCAGCGGTGGGATTGAGGCCGTACAGGCGGTCGTTCACGGTGTCCAGCAGTACGGCTCCATCCCGGTCGGCGGCCGTGTGCACGCCGGGCGCGGGGCGTAGGCGGGTCATGGCGTCACCCCGATCGACGGCATCGGCCTGCTCTGTTCTGCGACGGCGGGAGGATGCTGCCGGGCCCGGAGCCACAGCTCCACCGCCAGGACCCGGCCGATCGCTCCGAGCGGGGCCCGATGGCCCGCCACCGCAGACTCCACCGCGCGCAATACCGGATCAGGCCGGACGATGCCCGTCTCGAACAGCAACCCTCGGCTCAGTAGGGCGCGCACCTGGCCCGCGTTGCGGCGCAGACCGTGGTACTCGCATCCGCTGTAGTCCCCCTTGGTGTGGCGTTCGTACAGCCAGGCGGGGACATGGTGGGCCATGGCAGCGCGGAGCAGGGGTTTGGCGGCCAGGACCGTGGCACGTTCCGTAGCGGGGACGCTGAGACAGGCTGCGACAACGGCGTTGTCGAAGAAGGGGGCACGTACGTGCGCTCCTTCGGCATGTGCCAGGGAGAGGAAGTCTCTGGTGGCCTCGGCATGGCGATGGACCATGCGCAACGCGTGGGCGTCGGCTCCGTCGTGCTCCGAGCCGAGGCCGGAGGCGAGTCGCTGCACCTGCTCGGCCAGGTGGGCGCGTGTGGTCGGGGCGGCCCAGTCCAGCGGCATGTCCAAGGGGGACCGGGCGAGCCCCGCCTCGACTCCATCCTGCGACTTCGGCGACATGGGTTCGGGCCGGTCGGGGCCGAGTCGATCGGCGAGCAACGACAGGGACGCCCCGAAGCCGGTGCGGGAGGTGGTCAGCGCGGCGAGGAGAACGCGGTGGAGAGGGCGCTGTCGCAGCCGGGCCAGGGTGCGGACCTCGGTGAGAAAACGCCGACCATGGCACAGGCGAGCCAGGTCCGCCAGGTAGGTCAAGGGCGCCCCCAGCACCACGTCACCCCCGTCCCCGACCAGGTGCGTTCCGTCCCGGAGCGCGGGCGCCAACCGGGCACGGGTGCGTGTCCACAACAACGGCTCCAGGGAGGGGACGTCGGCGGTCGGCGCGTGCTCCAGTCCGGTGAAGGGCAGGGTCGTGTGGTCGCCCTCGATGACCGTCCACCGCAGGCCGGGTGTGCGACGTGAGATGCGTTCGGCGTGCGCCAGGTCGTCGTTGCGTGCGAATTCGTCGGTGTAGGTCAGTGCCACCACCGGGGTGCGGGAGGTCCGCGCGGCCAGAACCGTCAGGGTGGAGGAGTCCAGGCCGCCGCTCAGATCGCATCCGACGCGGGATGACCGGCGACAGTGGCGGTCGACCGTGTCGAGCAACGCGTCCCGTAGGAGTGGTGCCCCCTCCTGCACGGTGAGGGTGGGGCGGGGAAAGGCCCGGGGCATGAGAGCGGCCCGGCCTTCGTGTACGTGCAGGACCCGGTGCGGGCCGACCGGACGGACACCGCTCACAGGGCAGGTGCCGATCAGGTCGGACAGGTCGGGGAGCAACAGGAAGGCGGAGAGCCCCAATGGATCCGGCACCGGGGTGCTGATCAGGCCGGACGCGATAGGAGAAGACCCGAACCGCACGCGGTTCGTTTCCTGGCGGTACCAGAGGCGGTGCGTTCCGGCCAGGTCCCCGGCCCACACCAGGTCGGGACCCTCGGTGACCAGAACGGCGTGGGAACCGGGCAGGGTACCGAGCCGGTCG
Source organism: Nocardiopsis protaetiae (assembly GCF_045446735.1). Taxonomy (NCBI): domain Bacteria; kingdom Bacillati; phylum Actinomycetota; class Actinomycetes; order Streptosporangiales; family Nocardiopsidaceae; genus Nocardiopsis; species Nocardiopsis protaetiae. The sequence goes on along the minus strand of NZ_JBJJBV010000087.1, from coordinate 5,925 downwards.
GTGGCGGTGACGATGTCGGTGGTCTGTGCCAGGACTTGCTCGATGCTCCGCGCGGAAGCGGAGCACTCTCCCAGGAACACGGCTCGCCGAGGCCCGTGCTCGTGTGCGCTCACCTGTCCGGCCGACCAACCCGCGGAGAGGTGGAGCTCGTGGGGGTCCGGCAGGTCGGAGGCGGCCGCGCGCGCCCTGGAGACGCCGGTGTAGTGGAGTCGGGGAAACACTGATGTCCCTTCGCGAGGCCGGGTGCGGCCCTCGGGCCGCACCCGGCGGTTCACCAGTACCGGGAGGTGTTCATGTCGGCGGTGTCCTGGGAACCGCTGCCCAGGACGACCTCACGGACCTCGCCCAGACAGGTGACAGTCGGCGGCTCGTACGGGGCCTCCGGAGTGGTCTCCGGCGCGTGGAGGGGCCGGGGCTCGGTTGGTCGGGTGCCGTGCACGGAGAAGGCTCCTTGCCATTGAAAGGAAATGGGCACGGCAAACACTAGGGTTCGGCAGGGGAGGGGTGAAGGGGTTTCTCGCCTGCGAATAAATTCGCGCTACGGAATATCCGAACTTGTGCGTTCCCGGTGTTCCCGGGCGATTTCACCGAGGAAATCCGACGTTTCCGTCGGGGTGAGGGAATGGGAGCGGAAGAAGTCGTAGATCTCCCGGCTGTAGGCGAGGTCCTTGGGATCGCGCAGCACCAGCTCCCCGGTGTGCACCTCCGCGGTGACGAGCCGGTCGTCGTAGAGGGTGAAGCCGTTCAACGGACCGCTGGGCACCACGGAGCGCGCGGGGACCACGCGGACCTCCACCGAATCCAGGGCACCGATTCGGGCGATGCGGTCCATCTGCGCGGCCATCTCCTGCGGCGGGCACAGCGGGAAGCGCAGCGCACCCTCGGTGAGCACGAACTCGAACCGTTTCCCCGGTCTTCGGAGGGCCTGCTGGCGTTCCAGGCGTCTGGCCAGGGCCGTCTCCCACTCCGCCCCGCGGTTCACCAGGGGATGGGACAGGGTGCGGCGGGCGTATTCGGGAGTCTGGAGCAGGCCGGTGATCATGCAGGGCAGGAAGAACCGGATCGTGGCGGCCGCGGACTCGATCGCGGCCAGATCCCGCTGGAGTTCGCCCAGGCCGCGCTGGAGGGCGGTGCGAAAACCCTGGTAGTCGGAGTTGGCCACCCGGGCCAGCTCCACCAGACGTGTGGCATCCGCCCCGTCCAACGGGATGTGCAGCGCCGTCAGGATGCGCTCGACGTCCACGGCGGAGGGGCGGATGCGGTTGTTCTCGATCTTGCTGATCTTGGCCTGGCTCATCCCGGCACGACCGGCCAGGGCGGCACCGGTCAGTCCGGCGGCCAGGCGCAGCCGTTTCAGCGCGTCGGCGAGTTCGATCCGCTGCTGCGCTGCGTGCTCGGGTTCCAGGGTCACTCGGTCAGGGCCTTGTAGTACTCGGTGAAGGGGACGGCGTGGGCCAGGGCCTGTTCTTTGTAGCGCACGTACGGGGCCGGGTCCACGTCCTCCAGGAGTTCGCGGCCGAGCTGGGTGCCGTCGGGGGCGTAGTGCATGAGCACCACCTGCTCGTCGTCGAAGAGCCAGAAGTCCTGCTGCGGGAGTCCGGGGTCGGGGGTGGTGGCGAAGTCCAGGATGTTGACCTCCTCGCCGGCCTGGACGCTGAAGGCGTACCCCCACTCGAACTGGAACCGCAGGTGGTCGTTGAGCGGGCTGGTGAGGGTGTGGACGCGGTGGATGCGGCGACCGGCCGCGACGTGCTCGCGGATCTTGATGAGGTAGGTATCGGTGTGCAATTCCTCGGCGGGACGGTCCTCTCCGGCCAGGAAGCGGCGCAGTTCGTCCTCCTCCTCGGGGACGGTGTAGCGGGGGAGCGTTTCGAGGCGGAACGCCTCGCGCCGGAAGGAGTGGAAGAATTCCTGCCAGGCCTCACCTTCCAAGCGCACGTGCGGCCTCCTGGATCAGGTGCGCGGGGATCGTCACGGCGACCTCGCCGGGGGAGAAGGTCAGCTCGCCGGTCTCGGCGACCTGCGGGCCCTGGACGATGAGCGAACCGTCGTCGGCGAGGAAGACGCCGGGGCAGTCGTTGCGGTTGCAGTCGCCTGAGAGTTTCCGAAGTGCCACGAAATCCTCTTTCCGTCGAGCACGGGGGCAATTAACGCTAGAGAGTCGCGGGAAGGTCGGTCAAGTGGTTCGCCGTTATTCTCGCCTGCGAATAAAAGGTGGGTGTAATGGTGGCTGCGCAAGGTGATATGGTGCGACTCCTCTGCCCGGCCACCTTGGTGGCCTGTCCGACGCTGTCTCGCTTATCGGTCTCACAGCATCGAAGTCCCGGCCACGCGAGAGCTGTGGCCTGGCTCTTGGAGGAGGAACAGGTGGTGGACGGCGTGCGCACCATGACCGGAGAGCAGTGGCGGTGCGCGGAACTGGTCTGGGAGTTCCACCGCATGCGCCACGGGGTGCGGCGGTGTGATGCCGCGGTGGTGCTGGGCTGCAACGACATCGGCGTCGCCGCGCATGCCGCTGAACTGTACCGGGCCGGGTTGTTCCCGGTGGTGGTGTTCACCGGCGGGAACAGTGCCGCGACCGCGGAGGTGTTCCCGCGCGGAGAGGCTGTGCACTTTCGGGAGCGCGTGTTGGAGCTCGGTGTTCCCGACTCCGCGGTGCTGGTGGAGCCGGAGGCGGCGAACACCGGGCAGAACGTCGCTTTCTCCCGCCGGGTCCTGGCGGCGAACGGTATCGACCCTGCCACTGTGCTCTTGGTCTGTATGCCCTATATGGAACGGCGCGCTTTCGCCACGGCCCGGAAGCTGTGGCCGGAGGTGGAGGTGGTGTGCTCCTCCGCGCCGGTGGGTCTTGGCGAGTACGTCGAGGGCTTTGAGGATGCCGGGCTCGTCATCGACATGATGGTCGGCGATCTTCAGCGGGTGATGGAGTACCCGAAGTTCGGGTTCGCCGTCGAGCAGGATGTGCCCCGACCGGTGCGGGAGGCGTACGAGTTCCTTGTCGCCTCGGGGTTCGACGGCTGCCTGATCTCGGCCTGACCATCGCTGTCGGCCATTTCCAAAGGATCGGTCGTCTAGATGGTGAAGCGCTTCACAGTCTCAGGGTCGTACTCGGCGTGGGGGACGGCGTAGCGCCAGGCGATGTCACGCCACCGGCAGTGCCGGGAGACTTCTGCGAAGGAGTCGATCGCCTCGTGCCTGTGGGGCGCGCCGTCCTCGTCGAAATGGATGATGCACACCCATGCGTCGTCGAAAAGCCAGAAGTCGCGTTCGGGTGGCTCATCGACCGAAGGGTGGTGGCGTGGAAGCCAGCGGATATCTTCTCCGGCCTCCTGGTTGTAGCGGGTGGCGGCGTGCTCCCAGCGAATGTAGTCGCTCAGGGGTTCGCTGATGAAGCGCACTCTTTTCCACCGATTTCCGCGCGCGGTGCGTTCACGTATGTTCCGGTGCCATGCGGAGGTACGCGCGTGCTCCTCTTCGAGTGAGAGGTCTCCGGTACGCAGCCAGTACTCGAACTCCTCCCGTTCGGTTGCGACGTTGTAGAGGTCGCGGACTTCCAGCTTCCACGCGGTGTCTTCGAAGCGCTGGAACTGCTGGGCGAACTCTTCCTTGGTGAGGGTTCTGGTCAAGATTGTTCCTTCTGTTTGGCGAAGCGTAGGAGTTTCTCGGGAATCTCCATGGCTGCTTCGCTATTGGGGGTGTCGTGCAGATCCGCCAGGGCGTTGGGATCAGTCACCTTGCCCATCGGGGGAGCGAAGCATTCCCATGATTGATGACGCGGGGAATCAGGGTAAATTCTTAGGGTGGCCACAGGCGGTCAGGCGAACGGGCGTTCGGGAATATGTTATTTTGTGCTCGTAGCGGGAGGGGCCGTGCCCATCCGATGTCTCGGGCTGGGGCGTTCTGATGAGAAGAACGTTGGTTTCGGTGCATGGTCTCAGATTCCACAGAATCCTTCTCCCGGCCCAGAGCCGCCGCCGGTGTCCTGTTCTTCGACGAGGGCGGGAGGGTGATGATGGTGGTCCCCTCCTACAAGGACTACCTCGACATACCCGGCGGATACATCGAGCACGGAGAGACGCCCACCCAGGCCGCGGCGCGCGAGGTGAAGGAGGAACTAGGGATCATCCCGCCGATCGGCGGCTCCTGGTCATGGACTGGGCACCGAACCCCTCCGAGGGCGACAAGCAGTTGTTCGTGTTCGACGGGGGAGTAATCGGGCGTGAGTGGGTGGAGCAGATCTCCTTGGATCCCGCCGAACTGGCCGACTACGCGTTCCATGATGTGGCCTCGGTCGGGGAAGTGACGATTCCTCGGCTTGCACGCTGGATCGTCCAGGCCGATCACGCCCGTAGAGAAGGGGCGACTGCCTACCTGGAGAACGGGGAGGCCGTTTCGTAGACCACCGCTGATGGTGGGGGCTGTTCACCTTGTGGGGCTGTTCAGATGGGAGCGAGGGAGAGGCCCTGCGGTGCCCGGCAGGGAAGGGGTGAAGTCTTTGCCGGGCACCGGTGGTGATGTGAGGTGGTGGGGGCGGGTGTCAGCCGCGGGTGGAGTGGAGGAAGGCGGTCCACTCGGGGGAGGGGAAGGGGAGGTGGCCGTCGGCGGGATGCTTGGAGTCGCGGACGGCGGCCCCGCAGGGCAGGTCGGCGACCTCGACGCAGTTCTGATCCTGTGCGCTGTAGCTGCTCTTGCGGAATTCCAGGATCATGTGCCTTCGCTTTCCACTGATGCCTTGAGGGCGGCGATGAACCGTAGGGACTCCGTTGACGATAGCGCTGACCCTTGAACGTTGCCGAACGCGAGGTTGTACCGCTCGATCTCGTGCGGCTGTTCCAGGTAGAGGCCATCAGCAGCCGTGCCGACGTAGACCAGGGAAGGGTCACGAGGCTCGGGAAAGTCCAAGATGGTGAAGGAACCGGTCATCCCCAGGTGGGATCCACTCTTGAAGGGCAGGGCATGGAGGTCGATGTTGTGCCTGAGGGCGAGATTCTCCAGGTGCGTCAGCTGCTCAGCCATGATCTCAGGACTGCCCACCATGCGGCGTAGGGCGCCTTCATCGATCACAGCCGTCATGTGGGGTGCCCCTACCTGAGCCAGGATGCTCTGGCGAGTGATGCGGGCCTCCACTCGGCGAGCGATGCCGGGGTCGTTCGTGGCACGGCCTCCCTTGAAGACGTCTTCCGCGTACAGCGGGGTCTGGAACAGCCCGGGGATCACCTGTGCCTCGTAGGTGCGGATGACCGAGGCTTCGGCCTCGAAGTCCGGTAGGGCGTGGTCGCTGAAGATGTCCTTGTACTTGGACCACCACCCCTTCTCCTTGGCCTGCCGGGACAGTTGGTGGAGTGCCTCTCGTGTTTCGGGGGGCACGTCGTACAGGTCGGCCAAGGCGTCCAGGTCACGGCTGCGGGTGCGCCGGGCTTCCGCGGTCTCGATCTTGCCGATCGTTGCTCGGGGCACTCCCGATCGCTTTCCGGCCTCGTCAAGGGTGAGACCGTGCTCTTCGCGGAGTCGGCGCAGCTCGAAGCCGAGGCGCCTGCGTCGGATAGTGGGGCTGTAGGGCCGTTGCATGGGGTCAACCTAGCAAAAGAATCTGGAGAAACTCAGAGAGTCGATTGACAACTGAGATTCGCAGTTTCAGGATGGTGTTGTAGCCAGTGATCGTCAGGTGACGGAGTGCTCCTGCCGATCAGGCTACGACCTGCCCGTGCCCTGCGCTGCTGCAACCGTGAACATCCCCCGGCGGGCGGGTGGAACCCCTGTTCCTCCACCTTGTGCAAGGAGTGTCTTCGTCATGCTCGCAATCGTTCCCTCGCCCCCGCCGATGCCCTCGCTGCCGCAGGTGACCCTGCCGCTGGGGGAGCTGGTGCCGCGGCGGTGCCGGCACTACTTCAACCCCCACGCCCGTCGGCCGCACTACAAGGTGCG
>NZ_JBJJBV010000086.1:0-23075 GCF_045446735.1 Nocardiopsis protaetiae | reverse complement strand
CACCGCTCACGTTCCGGCGGTCACTCCGCCGACCGGGCGGACTCCTCTTCGTCGCGCTTGCGGGCCAGCCGCTCGGCGAGCTCGTCGCGGGCCAGCAGGTCCTCGCGGATGCGCCCGGTCCGGTAGCCCACCCGGGCGGCGATGTGCCCGGCCACCGGGATCGTGACGATCTGGAACAGGCCCACCAGCAGCAGGGTGCCGACGTTGAAGACGTTGGTCTCCTCCACCGGCATCAGGCGCAGCCCGATCCCCACCAGCACCAGCAGCATCCCCAGCACCTGCGGCTTGGCCGCGGTGTGCATCCGGGACAGCAGGTCGGGGAAGCGGATCAGACCGACCGCGGCCACCAGCGACAGCAGGGCCCCGGCCAGCAGGCACAGGATCGCGATCCAGTCCAGGACGTCGACGAGCTGCTCGTTCACGGCCGCCCCCCTTCATCGGCGCCCGGCTGCGGGCCCGGGACCGGGTGGATGACGTCGGTGGGGGTGGCCACGTGCTCCTCCGGGCGGCGGGCGACGAACTTCGCGATGCTGACCGACCCCACGAAACCCAGCAGGGACAGCACCAGCAGGGTCGGCAGGACCGTGGGGTCGCGGTGGAAGGCGGCGTACGCGCCCAGGCCGACCAGGGCCGAGGCGAGCAGCACGTCCACCGACAGCGCCCGGTCCAGGATGCTCGGCCCCAGCAGCAGCCGGGTGACGCTCAGCAGGGCCGCGACGGCGAGCAGGACGGCGATGACGATCCACAGGGTGTTCACGCGCTCCCCTTCCCGGCGGCCGCCCGCGCCGCCTCCAGCGTCTCGATGTCCTCCCGGGTGCCCAGCGCCCGCACGATGAGCCGCTCCAGCTCCATCACGTCGGCGCGCGCCTCCTCGATGCCCTGGTCGTCGGCGGCGCCCAGCACGTGCAGGTACAGGATCCACTCGTCGCGCGACACCTCGACGATGACCGTGCCCGGGATGATCGAGCTGGCGATGGCGGTGCACACCAGCATCAGGTCCGAGTGGGTGCGCAGCCGCACCGCGATCACCGAGCTGTGCACCTCGCCGGGGGAGAACACCCGGGAGGTCACCCAGAAGCTCGCCGTGAACATCTTGGCGACGATGTGCAGCACCATGCGCACCAGCGGCAGCGGGTGGAACCGGAACCCCGGCACGATCGGCGGCAGCGGGAACACCAGCATGATCGCCACCGACACCAGGAAGCCCAGCACGAACAGGCCCAGCGACTCCCAGCGCGGCTGGAACCCGTTGAACAGCAGCATCCAGACCAGGGTCATGCCCAGCGCCACGGGGACCTGGACCTTGCCCAGCCGCCGCCGCAGCGCGGCCGCCTTGGCCTTCTTCGCGATGCTCCGGTCGATCACCGGTCACCTCCCAGGACGGCCTCGATGTAGGGGGTGCGGGCCAGCAGCTCGGTGGCCGCGTCCGAGGAGTACGCGATCAGCGGACCCGCGAACACCGTCAGGGCCAGGCCGAACACCACCAGCGCGGTCGTGGCGCCCACCATCGTCTTGGGCAGGGCCACCGAGGTCACCAGCGGGGTGGACACCGTGGTCGTGCCGCCGATCCGGGAGGACGGGCCCACGGCCTCGCCCGGGCCCAGGGCCGCGGTCGAGGTGTCGTCGGCCTCGGTGTCCTCCAGCACGGTGCCGGGGTCGGCGACCTTGCCCTCGGAGGGGGCCCGCCAGAACGCGTAGTTCCACACCCGGGCGATCACGTACAGGGTCAGCAGGCTGGTCAGCACCGACGCGCCCACCAGCAGGTAGGCCAGCGGGGTGCCCGCCTGTACACCGGCCTGGAGCAGGCCGATCTTGCCCAGGAAGCCCGACAGCGGCGGGATGCCGCCCAGGTTCATCGCCGGGATGAAGAACAGCACGGCCAGCAGCGGCGCGATCCGGATCAGGCCGCCCAGGTCGTCGATGTTCGTGGACCCGCCGCGGCGCTCGATCAGACCCGTGGTCAGGAACAGCGTGGTCTGCACGGTGATGTGGTGGGCGATGTAGAACACCGCGCCGGCCAGGCCCAGCTGGCTGCCCAGCGCCACCCCGAACACCATGTACCCGATATGGCTGATCAGTGTGAACGACAGCAGACGTTTGATGTCCGTCTGCGCCACGGCGCCCAGGATGCCCATGATCATGGTCGCCAGCGCCACCCACATGAGCAGGTTGTTCAGGTCGTCGCCGGGGAAGAAGAGCGTGTGCGCGCGGATGATCGCGTACACGCCGACCTTGGTGAGCAGGCCCGCGAACACCGCGGTGACCGGGGCCGGCGCCGTCGGGTAGGAGTCGGGGAGCCAGGCGGCCAGCGGGAACACCGCGGCCTTGATGCCGAACGCGAAGAGCAGCATCACCTGGAGCACGATCTTGAGGTGCCCGTCCAGCTCCGGCAGCCGCTCGGCGAGCTGCGCCATGTTGACGGTGCCGGTCGCGCCGAAGGTCAGCGCGATCGCGATGAGGAACAGCACCGACGACACCAGCGACACCACCACGTAGATGGCGCCCGCCCGGATGCGCGACTGCGTCCCGCCCAGGGTCAGCAGCACGTAGCTGGCGGTCAGCAGGATCTCGAAGCCGACGTACAGGTTGAACAGGTCACCGGCGAGGAAGGCGTTGGAGACACCGGCGACCAGGATCAGGTACGTGGGCTGGTACACCGACAGCGGCGCCACCTCGGCCCGGCTGGCCATGCCCTGGCCGATGGAGTACACCAGCACGGCCAGGGTGATCGCCGACGACACCGTCACCATGAGCGCGGACAGCCGGTCCGCCACCAGGGTGATGCCGATCGGCGCCTCCCAGCCGCCCACCTGTACGACCTGCGGGCCCAGGGCGTCCGCGCCGAGCATCAGGACGAACCCCACGAACAGCACGAAGGTCAGGGCGATGATGCTCAGCCACTGCTGGACCTTGGGCCACCGGCTGCCCATGGCCAGCTTGACCCCGGCCGCGAACAGCGGAACGACCACCGGGAGCGGGATGAGGTAGTGGAGGAGACCCGCGAAGTAGTCCCAGCTCATGCTCAGTCACTCCCTTGCAGGTCGCTGTCCTCGGCGCGGGCGAGGCGTTCGCGCTCGGCCCGCATGGTCTGGCCGGCCTGGCGGCGCTGGGCCCGCACCCGGCGGCGCAGCTCGCGCCACAGTTCGCGTTCGGCGGCCCGGTCGGCCCGGCGGTGCTCGCGCAGCCGCCTGCGGCCCAGGCGGATGCGCCCGCGCAGCTCCTGCACCTGGGCGGTCATGGTCTCCGCCCGGTCGCTGAGGCGGCGCATGGTCTCCTGGGACTGCTCATCTATCCCGCTCTCCTCGGCCTCGGCCTCGTAGCGGGCCAGTTCGGCCTGGGCGCGGGCGATCTCGGCCTTGATACGGGCCTGCTCGGCCAGCTCCTGGGCGTCGGCCGCGGCGATGGTCGCCTGGAGCTCGGCCCGCTGGCGCCGGATGTCGGCCTTGAGGCGGCGGCGCTCGCGGACGAACCGGCGGCGCAGCGCGCGGCGGCCCTCGCCCTGGACGATCCGGAGGTCCTCCGCGTCGTCCTGGACCTCGTCGTTGCCCTCCAGCTGCCAGCTCCGGTAGGCCATGGCGAGCAGGAACGCCGTCACGCCCAGGGTGATGACGATGGCCGTCAGGATCATCGCCTGCGGCAGCGGGTCGGTCATGTCCTGCGGTTCGCTGAACCACAGCACCGGCGGCCCGCCCATGGTCCCGGCCATGGCCAGGATCATCAGGTTGACGCCGTTGCTCAGCACGATGAAGCCGAGCAGCACCCGGCTGAGGCTGCGCTCCAGCAGGAGCACCACCCCGACCGCGACGAGCACCCCGATCAGCAGGACCAGGGTCAGGCTGGGTGAATCGTTCACGAGGTGACCTCCTCGGCGGGCTCGGGTGCGCCGGGTCCGGCACTCGCCCGGGCCCGGGCCGCGTCCCGCTCGATCTGCTCGTCGATGCGGGCGCCGAGACTGCGCAGGATGTCCAGGATCAGGCCGATGACCAGCAGGTACACCCCGATGTCGAAGAAGAGGGACACCGTGATGTGCGGTTCGCCCAGGATCCACAGGTTCACGTAGAAGTCGCCGCCGGCGAAGACCTCGCTGCCGAAGATCGCGCCGCCGATCGCCACACCGGTGGCCAGCGCCAGGCCGGTGCCGATCAGCACGCCGGGCTGCACCCACGCGGTGTTGTACAGCTCGAAGCGGCCACCCGCCAGGTACCGGACGATGAACGCGACACCGGCGACGATGCCGCCCGCGAAGCCTCCGCCGACCGCGCCGTGGCCGGTCAGCAGCAGGTACACGGAGATCACCATGATCACCGGGAAGAGGAAGCGCGAGACCACCTCGAAGATCACCGACCGGCGCTCGGTGGGCAGCGCGTCCGCCCCCGGGAGCCAGGTGTGGTGCCACTGGGGCTTGACGTGCAGGTCCGCCGGGGCCATCCGCAGGCCACCCAGGTCGATCCGGGCCTGGCCGTCGGTGGGCCGCCCGGCCGAGGTGGCCGACACGGCCATCACCCCGCCCGGCGCCTTGCGCGGCTGGGTGCGGCGGACGAACATCAGGCTGGCCACACCGGCGGCCGCGGCGGCCAGCACCGAGATCTCGCCCATGGTGTCCCAGGCGCGGACGTCCACCAGCAGCACGGAGATGATGTTGTAGCCGCCCGCCTCCTTGGCCGCCTCCGGGTAGTACTCGGAGATCGACGGCTCCTGGCGGCCGGCCAGGGCGAACCAGGTCATGGCGGCGACCAGGACGCCGGTGGCGGCGCCGATGGCCATGTTCCACATCCGGCGGCCCTTGAGCGCGGGCGCCGAGAAGTGGGTGGGGAAGCGGCGCAGCACCAGGACGAAGACCACCAGGCTGACGGTCTCGACCAGGAACTGGGTGAGCGCGATGTCCGGGGCGCCCAGCAGGTAGAACATCGCGGCCACGCCGTAGCCGCCGGTGCCCACGAGGATCACCGCGAACAGGCGGCGCCGCACGAACAGGGTCAGCAGGGCGGTGCCCGCGATGATCACGGCCGGGATGACCTGGACCGGGGTGTCCCACAGGCGGACCGGCGGGTAGTCGCCGTCCCAGATGGGCTCGGACAGGATCCAGTACCCGGCGGCCACGACCAGGCTGATCAGGATGGTGCCGAGGTAGACCGGCAGCGAACCGCGCTGGGTGCTGCCGGTGACCTGAAGGGCCAGGTTCTCCAGCCCGGCGAGCATCCGCCGGTAGACGCGGTCGGGGTCGACCACCGAGGCGCGGGTGCCGAGCCAGACGATCGCGCTGCGCATCCGGAAGAGCAGGAAACCGCCGACGACGCAGACCGCGGACAGCAGCAGCGGCAGTTCGAAGCCGTGCCACAGGGCCAGGTGCGTCTCGTAGGCGCCGGGCGCCAGGGGGACGGTGTCCGCGTACCGGGCGAGCAGCGGGTCGATCCAGTGCGACAGCGGGCCGCCGACCAGGCTCAGCCCCGCCATGAGCGCGGCCGGGGCCAGGAACAGGGGGCCGGGGCCGTGCACCGGGGTGGGCGCCACGTCCGGCTTGTCGAAGAACGCGCCCCACAGGAAGCGCAGGCTGTAGGCGACCGTGAGCGTGGACCCGGCGACCATGCCGACGAGCACGATCGTGTCGACCGCGCCGCCGTGCGTGTAGGAGCCGAAGGCCAGCTCCTTGGCGGCGAAGCCCAGCATGGGCGGCAGCCCGGCCATGGAGGCCAGGGCCAGCACCGAGGTCCAGAAGGTGCCCGGCATGGACTTGCGCAGCCCGGAGAGCTCGCGCAGGTCGCGGGTGCCGGTGCCGTGGTCGATGATGCCGACCACGAGGAACAGGGGGGCCTTGAACAGCGAGTGCCCGATGAGCATGGCGATGCCGGCCAGGGCCGCGGCCCGGGTGCCGGTGCCCAGCAGGGCGATGAGGAAGCCGAGCTGGCTGATGGTGCCGTAGGCCAGGACCAGCTTGAGGTCGTACTGGCGCAGCGCCTTCCAGCCGCCCAGGACCATGGTGAGCACACCGAAGCCCAGGGCCATCGAGGTCCACACGGCGGAGTCGGGGAACGCCGGGGTGAGGCGGGCGACCAGGTAGACGCCCGCCTTGACCATCGCCGCCGCGTGCAGGTAGCCGGAGACCGGCGTGGGCGCGCGCATGGCGGCGGGGAGCCACAGGCTGAAGGGGAACAGCGCGGACTTGGACATCGCGCCGACCATGATCAGGCCCAGCGCCACCTCGACGAGGACGCCGCTCGGGGGCGCTTCGACGATCTCGGCGATGACGTAGGTCCCGGCGATCTCGCCGAGCATGATCATGCCGACGAGCATGGTGAGCCCGCCGAAGGTGGTGACGGTCAGGGCCGTCATGGCCGAGCGGCGGCTCTCCTTCAGCTCCGTGCTGTGCCCGATGAGCAGGTAGGAGAAGACCGTGGTCAGCTCCCAGTACACGAACAGCTGGATGAGGTCGTCGGCCAGGACGAGGCCGAGCATGGCCCCGGCGAAGGCGACGAACACGCCCGCGAACCGGCCCAGCCCGGGCTCGGAGTCGCTGAAGTAGCGCGCGCAGTAGATCAGGATCAGGGTGCCCACGCCGGCGGCGATGAGGGTCATCACCAGGCCGAGGGCGTCCATGTACAGGCCCAGGCGCAGGGAGAATGCGGGGGCCCACGCGACGGATCCGGAGAGGGCGCCGCCGCCGAGGACCGTGGGGATCTGGAAGAAGGCCCAGACGGTGGAGGCACCGGGTACGACGGCCAGCGCGAGGAAGGCGTTACGGCCCCACAGGCGGACCAGTAAGGGCGCGATCGCCGCCGCGATGAAATGCGCGATCAGCACTGTTGTCAATGCGCCCCTCCCGGATTCGTCCGGGCCCACCCGTGGTTCCGGGCGGACGTCCGCTGCCCCCAGCAGCAGACCGATTCGCCCACAACCGGATGCGTGGACGGGGTGTCGCTACGGTGTGAGGGGGCAAGGATCTACGTAACTTGTGTGCACAAGCTATTTAATAGCTAGACTACACAAACGTCAAACCACCGCGCGGGCCCCACCGGCCCCGCGGCGCCCGTCCAGCCTGCGAGGAACGTTTCGTGCCCGACGAGACCCCCGAGCCCAGCGCCGAGCGACTCCGTGCCGCCGACCGCGGAGTCGCGGCCGAGCGCGCCCTTGAGTTCGAAGGTGTTGGTCTTGAGCCTAATGTCGGACTTGAGGAGTTCCAGCGCGCCTGGACGGAACTGATCAACGCGGCGATCCACGCCCGCTCCCGCAGCGGCCACGGGCCCCGGGGGGCCGACGACCTCACCCTCACCCAGGCCCTCCTGATGGAGGCCGTCCGCGGCCTGGACAACCCCAGCGTGGGCGCGGTGGCCCAGGTGGTGGGGGTGTCCTCCCCCTCCGCCACTCGCATGATCCAACAGCTCGAACGCAAGGGCATGATGGCGCGCCGTAGGTCGGAGCGGGACGAACGCAGCACGGTGGTGGCCATCACGGAGGAGGGTGAGAAAGTACTCGCCCACCGCCGCCGCAACATGGAGGCCAAACAGCGGCGTGTGTTCGAGGCGATCCGGCCCTCCCTGCGCCCCGTCGTGCTGGAGCTGCTGCGCGATCTGCGCGAGGCGATAGACGACACCTGAGCGGAGGGTGCGCGGTGGTCGGGCGGCGGCCGCCCGGTGATATCCGGCCGCGTCTTTCGGTCCCCTTCCGCCCCTCCCATTCCCCCGCCCTTACGGTCTGCCGTCGGCAGATCTGCCACCGGCCGAAACAGTGGCATCCGCCGCGGCCCGCCGCGCAGGGTGGGAACACGGCCGGCGCGGGCGAGGGACCCGCGCCAGCGGCCGTGAAGGGAAGGGGGCCACCCCATGCCGATGACCGGAACCGGGGCCAGGGCCGCGCACGAGGCCGAGGGCGGCGCGTTCGACGACCAGCTGTCCGCCCGCCTGCTGCGCAGCCGCATCGTGATGCTGGGCACCCAGGTCGACGAGACCAGCGCCAACCGGGTCTGCGCGCAGATCCTGCTGCTCGCCGACGAGGACCCGCACAAGGACATCACCCTGGCCATCAACAGCCCCGGCGGCGTCGTCTCCGCCGGGCTGGCCATCTACGACACCATGAACTTCGTGCCCAACGACGTGTCCACCCTGGTCATGGGGTTCGCGGCGAGCATGGGGCAGTTCCTGGCCTGCACCGGCGCCCACGGCAAGCGGTACAGCCTGCCGCACGCGCGCATCATGATGCACCAGCCCTCCGGCGGGCTCGGCGGCACCGCCGCCGACATCGCCATCCAGGCCGAGAACCTGGCGCACACCAAGCAGACGATGATCCGGCTCATCGCCGAGCACACCGGGCAGAGCGAGGAGACCATCACCCGCGACCAGCACCGGGACGCCTGGTTCACCGCCCAGGAGGCCAAGGAGTACGGGTTCGTCGACCACGTGGTCACGTCCCTGTCGGAGATCAACGGCACCGGGATCCGGCTGGGCGCGGGCGCCCCCGGGTTCGTCCGGCGCGAGACGGAGGCAGTGCGATGAGCGGGCGCTACACGGTCCCCATGGTCGTCGAGCGCACGCCCCGGGGCGAGCGGTCCTTCGACGTGTTCAGCCGGCTGCTGTCGGAGCGGATCATCTTCCTGGGCACGCCGATCGACGACGACGTCGCCAACGTGGTGATGGCGCAGATGCTGCACCTGGACCACGAGTCCGCGGACACCGACATCCAGCTGTACATCAACTCGCCGGGCGGCTCCAACACCGCCCTCACCGCCATCTACGACACCATGCGGTTCATCCGCGCCGACGTCGCCACGGTGTGCATGGGGCAGGCCGCCTCGGCCGCGGCGGTGCTGCTCGCCGCGGGCGCGCCGGGCAAGCGCCGGGCGCTGGAGCACGCGCGGGTGCTGCTGCACCAGCCCTCGGGGGAGGGCCAGGGGGTGGCCGCGGACCTGGAGATCCAGGCCGCGGAGATCCTGCGGGTCCGCTCCCAGGTGGAGGAGATCCTGGCCCGGCACACCGGGCAGACGACGGAGCGGCTGCGGGCCGACACGGACCGGGACAAGATCTTCACCGCACACCAGGCGAAGGAGTACGGCCTGGTGGACGACGTGATCAGCACCCGGGAGGCGGTGCCGGCGTGAGCCGGGCCGACCCGGGGTGAAGGCCGGTCGGGGCCGCGTGGCGGTCCCGACCGGGCGGTGCCGGGTCGAGTGGTGTGGCGGGTGGGGCGGCGCCGGTCAGGCGGCCAGGGACACCGACAGCACGGAGACGCTCGCGGTCGCCCGCGGTGCGGCGGCGGGGGCGTAGGAGCCGCTCCGGTCGCCGAGCGGCCGCGGTAGCGCCATGACCGTCTCCCGGTGGAGCTCGGCCAGCACGTCGGTGAGGCTCAGCCCCAGGGAGCGGTAGACCGCGGCCAGCACCTCCGAGGACGCCTCCTTGCGGCCGCGTTCGATCTCGGACAGGTACGGGAGCGAGACCTGGGCGTCCTCGGCCACCTCGCGCAGGGTGCGGCCCTGCTCGACGCGGGTCCGGCGCAGCAGCCCGCCGATGAGGTCGCGCATCAGCGGCTCGGGCTCGGGAGCCCGGTCGGTGCCCCTGCGGGCCTCGTCCAGGGAGCGCAGGACATCGGTCATCGGGGCCTCCGGTCTCGTGCTGTGGATGCGCACTGGTCCTCCCCGCAGCCTACGCCCGCGCCCCCCGGGCGGGGAGGCCGGTCTCCGGCCTTCTGCGGACGGCAGAAACGACGCTCGGCGGTCGGACCGTCACGAACGCGGTCTTCTCCGGCCTCCGAGTGGATCGCTAGCCTGGGCCTGGCGCCGCCCGGTCGGCGGGCGGGCGCGGGCTGAGGAGGGCGGATGGGCGGGAACGGCGGTCGGCGGTGGGAGCCGCCCGAACCCGAGTACGTCGGCGGGCTCGGCACCCGGTTCCGGGGCTGGATCTCCCTGCTCGTGTACGGCCTGGCCTGGGGCGCGGCCGCGCTCTTCCTGATCGTGGGCTCCCTGGCGGGCGGCCTCGACATGGGCGTCGGCGAGGTGCTGGGCTTCGTGCTGCTGTGCCTGGCACTGGGGCCGCTGCTGCTGTGGTGCGTGGTCAAGCCGCTGTGCGCGCTGGGCCGCGGACTGTCCTCGTGGATCGGCGGGCACCGGGTGCTGTGGGCGCTGCTCCCGGGCGTGCTCGTGGTGGCGGGCCTCGCCTGGGGCTTCGGCGCCGACCGGGGGCCGGACGCGGCGCTGGGCGCGGCGGTGCTCGGGACGGTGACGCTGCTGCCGGTCTTCGCGACCTACGCCGCCCTGCGGCCGCCGGGCGAGGTCCGCCGGTCCAAGGTGCTGCGCTGGCTGATGGTGATCCTGTTGGGCTTCACCGGCATCGAGTTCCACCCGAGCGACCGGAACGTGTGGGAGCCCCGGCCCCGGCGGGCGGGTTCCGGCGGGAACCTCGGGGACCCCCGCTTCGACCGGGGGCGTCCGCCGCTGACCTGAGGCGGATTCCCCCACGGGGGAGGAGAGTTACCGCCAAACAGGCATAAAAGGTTCATTCTCTTCGGTCGTGTTACGGGTTTGTCGCTCTCTGAAAGGGAACGGTGACGGTGTCCGACCCTAGGGAGGGACCTTTGGAGATCACCGGAATCATCAGTGCGATCATCGTGGGCCTGATCATCGGAGCCCTCGGCAGACTCGTCGTCCCGGGCAAGCAGCACCTGCCGATCTGGCTGACGCTGATCCTGGGCATCGTGGCGGCCTTCATCGGCGGCTGGATCGCCAGCTTCTTCACGACCATGTGGCTCATCGTCCTGATCGTCCAGGTCCTGGTCGCGGCCGGGATCATCTATCTCGCCGACGGGATGTACGCCAAGAACGCCAGGGGAGCCGCCACCTGATGTGACGGCACCCCTGCCTTTCCGCTCGGGCCGCCGGGGCTACCCGGCGGCCCTCGGCACGTCCACCGTCCGGCCCTCGCGCAGGGCGGTCTCCGCGGCCTCCAGGATCGCGACCACCTCACGGCCGAACCGCACGTCCAGCGGGTCGCCCGGGGTCCCCTCCACCTGGGCGATCAGCCGGTCGATGGCCACCTGGAACGCCTCCACCGCGGACTTGTCGCCGTTCGGCACCTGCGCCCGGCCCGCCTCGCCGAACAGCACCACCTCGAACCCCTGCGCCTTCTCCGGGGCGTCGAGGGTGACCGAGAACGTGCCGACCGCCCCGCTCCGGTGGCGGGTGAGCAGGTGGACGGTGTCACTGGGCCCGGCCATCGCCGCCACCGCCTCCACCGGCCCCAGCACCGGCAGCACCACCGACAGCACGTGCGGACCCACGTCCCACAGGCCGCCCTTCTCCTTGCGCCAGGGGGAGGCGCCGTACGGGTTCCCCGGCTGGAAGATCGACGCGAACAGGGTCGCCCGCACCCCCTGCCAGCCGCCCTGCTCCGCGGACTCGCGCACGAAGGCGTCGATCCCGTCGGAGAAGCGGTTGGTGAAGAACACCATCGACGCCAGCCCGCGCGCCCCGACCTCGGCGACGACCGCGTCGGCGGCGTCCGTGGAGAGCGCGATCGGCTTGTCCAGCAGCAGGTGTTTGCCCGCGCGGGCCGCCCGCAGCGCCAGCTCCGCCTGCACGTCCGGCGGCAGCGCGACGGCCACCGCGTCCACGTCCGCCAGCAGCGCGTCGAGGTCGGCGTAGGCCCGCGCGCCGTAACGCTCGGCGACCTGCGCCGCCTTCTCCGGGGCGCGGCCCCAGACCCCCACCAGCTCCGCCCCCGGATGGGCGGCCAGCGCCGCCGCCTGTGTCTCGGCCGCCCAGTGGCCGGTTCCCAGCAGCCCGAACCTCAGACCCATGTGCGTGCTCCTTCGTCCGTCTCGTGGCTGTCCGGCCCATTCTTTCTGGAAGCGCTCCCAGGGTGGTGGGGGAGGGTACCGAACGGAAGAACGAACGAGAGAAACGGGTACGGAACGGATCAGCCCCCCTCACCCCCCGGAGGACCGATGCCCCACACCCTGCCCGCGGGCTTCTCACCCCTGCGCGCCGACGACCCCCGCGCCGTGGGCGGGTTCCCCCTCGTGGGGCGGATCGGAGAGGGCGGGATGGGCGCCGTCTACGGGGCCCTGGGCGCGGCCGGGGAGCGCATCGCCGTGAAGGTCGTGCACGGCCGCTACGCCGCCGACCCCCTCTACCGGGAGCAGTTCGCCCGGGAGGCGGCGATCCTGGCCCGGGTGGCGGCGGAGTGCGCGCCCCGCTTTCTGGGTGCCGATCCGGGGGCGGAGCGGCCGTGGATGGCCGCCGAGTTCGTCACCGGGCGCACGCTCGCCCAGCACGTGGCGGAGGTCGGGCCGCTGACCGGAGGGCGGCTGACGGCGTTCGCGGCCGGTACGGCGGAGGCACTGGCCGCGGTGCACGCGGCGGGGGTCACGCACCGGGATGTGAAGCCCGCCAACGTGATCCTGTCCCCGGACGGGCCGCGGCTGCTGGACTTCGGCATCGCCCGCGACACCGGGGACCCCGCGCCGGAGGAGGGGGTGTTCGGCAGCCCGGGGTGGATCGCGCCCGAGCGGCTGGGCGGCGGGCCGGGCACGCCCAAGGTCGACATGTTCGCCTGGGGCGGGCTGGTGGTGCACGCGGCGACCGGGCACGGTCCGTTCGGGCGGGGCGACACCGCCACGCTGCTCGCCCGGACCCGGCGGGGCGAGGTCGACGTGGAGGGGGTGCCGGACGAGCTGCTGCCGCTGGTGATGCGGGCGCTGTCGCCGGACCCGGACGCGCGGCCGGACGCGGCGGAGATGTTCGAGGAACTGCTGGTGCTCGGCAGGGTGGCGCCGGGGGTGGCACCGGGGTCGGGCGCCCGGGAGCGGCTGCGGATTCTGCTCGCGGCGTCCTGGACCGGGTTCGCGGCGGTGCGCGGCACCGGCCGGTGGGTCGCGGTGGCCGCGGCGATGGGCGGTGTGACCGGTGCCGGGGCCGGTGGGGTGACGGGCGGTGCGGCGAGCGCGACGGCCACGGGGGCGACGGGCACGGTCGGTACGACCGCCACGGCGACGGCCACCGCGACGGCCACGGCCGGGAGTGTGGCGGTCGGCGGCAAGCTCGCGGCGGCGGGCGCCGCGGCGGTGCTGATCACGGGGACCGGGGGGTGGATCCTCGGGGACACCTACCAGGAACGGCAGGGGGAGGCGGAGGTGGTCGCGGCGGCCTCGGCCGCGCCGAGCGAGTCGCCGAGTGCGTCCCCGAGCGCGGAGCCCTCGGAGGAGACACAGACACTGGAGTTCCGGGGGATGACCCTGACGATCCCCGCCGACTGGGTCGTCGAGAGGGGAATCGGTGGGAGACACGCACTGGGCGGGGAGGGGACTGCCGAGGACGAATACGTGAACGTGTTTACCAACGCAGACGAATGTGTACCCGAGGAACTGGACCTGGGACAGTACTGCCCGAACTGGCGGATCGAAGGTCCCGGGGGTATTTCCGAGGGGAATGAGCTGGGGCAGCTGGACGAGAACGTTCCCTACCACCCCAATACGGACGTCTCGACGTGTCTGGGAGAGGAGTACGTGCAGTACCGGGAGGACGTCGAGGAGGTGACCGACGCGCTCGCCCCGGTCGGCGAGCGCATGGCCTATTACCGGGTCTGGGCGGTCGGTTGCGTGCCGTACTGGAGGAACGAGGAGGCCGAGATCGTGAACAATGCTCTGCGCACCGTGTTCGAACAGCGCTACTGGATGCTGCCGGAATCGGAGATTCTCGTCGTCGACAACTACATGCACGAAGGGCTGTACGAGATCATGGCCGACGCCGACCTCCCGGCCTGAGCCGTGGGCCGATAATGAGGGGTCGGATACCCCTTCACCCCCGGAGGACGAGCGGATGCACCCCGCCCAGCCGTCTCCCCTGCCCACCGGTTTTCGTCCCCTGCGCCCCGCCGACCCCTTGGCCGTGGGCCCGTTCCGGCTGGTCGGGCTGCTCGGCGAGGGCGGCATGGGCACCGTCTACGGAGCCCTCGGCCAGGACGAGGGACATGTGGCGCTGAAGGTGGTGCGCGACCGCCACGCCGCCGACCCCGTCTACCGCGAGCAGTTCGCCCGGGAGGCCGGGGTGCTGGCCCGGGTGTCCGCCGAGTGCGCGCCGCGGTTCCTGGGCGCCGACCCGGGGGCGGAGCGGCCGTGGATGGCCACCGAGTTCGTCACCGGGCGCACGCTCACCGAGCACTTGGCGCAGCTCGGGCCGCTGACCGGGGAACGGCTGACGGCGTTCGCGGCCGGTACCGCGGAGGCGCTGGCCGCCGTGCACGCCGCCGGGATCACCCACCGGGACGTCAAGCCCGCCAACGTGATCCTCTCCCCGACCGGGCCGAAGCTGCTGGACTTCGGCATCGCCCGCCTCACCGAGGACCCCTCACCGGAGCAGGGCGTGTTCGGCAGCCCGGGGTGGATCGCCCCCGAGCGGTTGGCCGGGGAGGTCGGGACGCCCAAGGCGGACGTGTTCGCCTGGGGCGGGCTGGTGGTGCACGCGGCGACCGGGCACGGCCCGTTCGGGCGGGGCGACACCGCCACGCTGCTCGCCCGGACCCGCCGCGGCGAGGTGGACGCGGCAGGTGTGCCGGAGGAGCTGCTGCCGCTGGTCCTGCGGGCGCTGTCGCCCGACCCGGGCGCGCGGCCGACGGCGTTCGAGGCGTTCGCGGAACTGCTGGACCTGGGCCGGACCGCGCCGGAACAGGACCCGCGTACCCGGCTGCGCGCCCTGCTCGCCGCGTCCTGGACCGGGTTCGAGGCGGTGCGCGGGCTCGGCCGGTGGACCGCGGTGGCCGGGGCGCTGGGCACGGCCACCGGGTCGATGGCGGCCGGGGCGGCGGGCGGCGGCACCGCCGCCGGAACGGCCGTCGGGTCCGGGGGCGCGGCGACCGGCACGGCCACGGGCGGGGCCACGGCGGCGACCGCCACCGCGACCGCCACGGCGGGCGGGGCGACCGGCGTCGGCAAGCTGGTCGCGGCCGGGGCCGCCCTCACCGTCCTGGTCGGGGCCGGGGCGTGGGTCGCGGGCCAGTGGTACGCCGGCCGGGAGGACAGCGAGCCGGTGGTCGGGGCCGCGGCCTCCGAGCCCGTGGCGCCGACCCAGGAGGTGGCGTACCGGGGGATGACCCTGGAGGTCCCCGAGGACTGGGTGGTGGAACGGCTCACGTACTCGTTCGAGTACGTCCCCACCGGGGAGACCGTCGAGGCCGAGAACGTGACCCTGCGGACCCCCGGGGACGACGCCGCCTGCACACCCGACGAGGCGGGCGAGAAGCGCCACTGCCCCGCGGTCCGGCTGCTGGGGCCCGAGGCCGTCACGTACCGGATGGGCCAGTCCCCCGTGGACGGGTCGATCCCGTTCACGGGCGGCGGCCTCGACACCTGCCCGGAGGGCGTGTCCCTGCGGGAGGAGGGCGAGATCACCGAGGTGACCGACGGCCTGGCACCGGTGGGGGAGCGGACCGCCGACCACCGGGTGTGGGCCGTCGCCTGCCTCCCGGCGGGGGCGCCGGGCACGTCGGAGGAGGACCTGCGCTGGTTCGAGCAGCATTACTGGCTGCTTCCGGAATCGGAGATCCTCATCGTGGACGACTACATGTACGAGGGACTGGCGGAGATCCTGGCCGGGGCCGACCTCCCCGCATGAGTCCCGGTGGCCGGTGCCGGACGATCGGCGCGAACCCGGCGCGGTGGCGGGCACGTCACACCGGGCGACCGTCGCGAACCGGAGGAGACCCGATGACCGCCGCCCCCCGCACCCCGTTCCGCACCCCCTTCCGCCCCTTGTTCCGCGGCGGTGCCGCCGCGGCCGCCCTGGCCCTGGCCGCGGCCGGCTGCGCCGACGCGGACCCTCCGGCCACCGGAGAGCCCTCCACCCCTCCGTCGGCGCGGGCCTCCGACGGGGAGCGGGTCGCCTACCGGGGTGTCTCCCTGCTGCTGCCCCCGGGGTGGACCTCCCGGGTCGTGACCGACTCCTTCGGCAGCCTGGCCGGCCCCGAAGAGGACCTGGTGGAGGAGGAGTGGACCGTGCTGTACCCCGACGCGCCCGAGTGCGCCGACGTCGGGTGGACGTGGACCGAGAACTCCACCGGCTGCGCCCACCTCAAGGTGCTGGGGCCGTTGGGCCTGGAGCACGGCGGGTCCGGCTACGCGCCGGTCTCCATCGACACCCTCACCCCCGGCAGCTCCTACACCGCCTCGGGCGACCCGGCCCCCTGCCCCGAGGGCGTCCCCACGCTGGAGGGCGAGACCCCCGGTCCGGACTCCTGGGAGACCGGGGATCGAGCCGCCGGACCGTGGACCGCCGGGTACGGGGTCGGGCCCACCGCCTGCTACGACGGGTCGACCGGCGGCTTCGCGTACTTCGAGCAGCGGTTGTGGATCCTCGACGAGCCCGGGGTCCTCGTCGTCGACAACTACGGCCTCCCCGATGCCGAGGACGTCGTCGCGTCGGTCCGTCCGGCCTAGGCGAGGCGGTGGGCGCCGGGGGAGGGGACGGTGGCGAAGAACGCGGGTTCGGTGAAGCCGCGCTCCTTGTAGGCGGCGCGGACCGCCTCGGCGACGGCGTCGGCGCGGTCGGCGTCGACCAGGGCGATGACGCAGCCGCCGAACCCGCCGCCGGTGATGCGCGCGCCCAGCGCGCCGGCGGACAGGGCGGTGTCCACGGCGGTGTCGACCTCCGGGACGCTCACCTCGTAGTCGTCGCGCAGGGAGGCGTGCGAGGCGGTCAGCAGCGGCCCGATCGCGGCCACCGCGCCGGTGCGCAGCAGGTGCACGGCCTCCAGCACCCGGGCGTTCTCGGTGACCACGTGGCGCACCCGGCGCCGGGTGCGGTCGTCGGGCAGGGCGGCCAGCGCTGCGGGCAGGTCGGTGACGTCGCGCAGGGCGGGCACCCCCAGCAGCCGGGCGGCCTCCTCGCAGCCGCGTCGGCGCTCGGCGTAGGCGCCGTCCACCAGCCGGTGCGGGGCGCGGGTGTCCACCACCAGCAGGGTGAGCCCGTGCGCGGCCGGGTCGAAGGGCACGTGTTCGGCGACCAGGGTGCGGGTGTCCAGGAACAGGGCGTGCCCCGCGCGGGACAGCATCGACGCCGACTGGTCCATGATCCCGCAGGGCATGCCGACGAAGTCGTTCTCGGCCCGCTGGGCCAGCCGGGCCGTCTCCTGTGGGGCGGGCGGGGCGTCCCCGGCGGCCGCGAGCAGGGCCGCGCACACCAGGGCGGCGGAGGAGGACAGGCCCGCCCCGGAGGGGATCGTCCCGTCCACGTACAGGTCCAGGCCGCCCGCGGGGCGCCCGGCGTCGGCCAGCGCCCACAGGGCGCCCGCGGGGTAGGCCGCCCAGCCGGCCACCGTTCCGGGCTCGGGGAGGGCGTCGGCCTCGAACGCCTCCGCGGCCTGCGCGGACCGGAACCGCAGCCGGCCGTCTGCGCGGGGCGCGGCCGCGACCGTCACCGAGTGGGGCAGGGCGACGGGCAGCACGAACCCGTCGTTGTAGTCGGTGTGCTCACCGATGACGTTGATCCGCCCGGGCGCCCGCCACACCCCGGCCGGCTCGTACTCGAACGCCGCGCGGAACCCCCGCGCCGCGGCGCTCACGCCGACTCCGCGGCGGCGGCGCGGGCCAGGGTGAACTCCCAGGCGTCGGCGACGGTGCCGGTGAGGGAGCGGCGGGGCTCCCAGCCCAGCTCGGTGCGGGCCCGGTCGTTGGAGGCGACCAGGACCGACGGGTCCCCGGGGCGGCGCGGGCCGTCCTCGACGGCGACCGGGCGGCCGGTGACGGCGCGGACGGTGTCGATCACCTCGCGCACGCTGTGGCCGCCGCCGGTCCCCAGGTTGTACACCTTGTGGGTTCCGGGGGCGGCGGCGTCCAGCGCCAGCAGGTGGGCGTCGGCCAGGTCGGCGACGTGCAGGTAGTCGCGGACCGCGGTGCCGTCCGGGGTGGGGTGGTCGGTGCCGAACACCCGGGCCGGGGTGCCCTCCAGGGCGGCCCGCAGCAGGTTCGGCAGCAGGTGGGTCTCCGGGTCGTGCCGCTCGCCCAGGCCGCGGTGGGCGCCGGCCACGTTGAAGTAGCGCAGGCTCACCGCGCCCAGCCCGTGCGCGTGCGCCCACGACTCCAGCATCCGGTCCACGGCGAGCTTGCCCGCGCCGTAGGGGTTGGTGGGCACCAGCGGGTCGTCCTCGCGCAGCGGGGCGCCGGTGGCGGGCTCCCCGTAGACGGCGGCGGTGGAGGAGAACACCAGCCGGTCGACGCCGTGCCGGGTCATGGCCTCCAGCAGGGCGAGCGTGCCCGCCACGTTGGTCCGCCAGTACTTGCCGGGGGAGGTGACGGACTCCCCGACCAGGGACTTGGCGGCGAAGTGCAGGACGGCGTCGGTGTCGGGGGTGAGGACCTCGGCGGCGTCGGCCAGGTCGGCCGCGACGGCCCGCGCCCCGGCGGGGACGGCGTCGCGGTGGCCGGTGGACAGGTCGTCGAGCACGGTGACGTCGTGCCCGGCCTCCAGCAGCAGGGCGGTCACCACGCTCCCCACGTACCCGGCGCCTCCGGTGACGAGCAGTTTCACGGTGCGGCCTCCCTGAGTCGGCGGGCGACGGTCTCGGGCGTGACGTCGTTGACGAACACCCCCATGCCGGATTCGGTCCCCGCCAGGTATTTGAGCTTGTCGGGTGCGCGGCGCACGGAGAACACCTCCAGGCGCAGCCGGGACAGGTCGCGGCCGGTGCGCACGGGCGCCTGGTGCCAGGCCGAGATGTAGGGCAGCGGCATGTCGAACAGGGCGTCCAGGCGGCGCAGCACGTCCAGGTACAGCGGCCCGAAGTCGTCGCGTTCGGCGTCGGTGAGGGCGGGCAGGTCGGGCACCGGGCGGTGCGGGTACAGGTGCACCTCCACCGGCCAGCGGGCGGCCGCCGGGACGAACGCCGTCCAGTGCTCGCTGCGGCCGACCACCCGCAGCCCCGCCTCCTGCTCGGCGTGCAGGACGTCGGCGAACAGGTCGCCGCCGGTGCGTTCGCGGTGGGCCCGCGCCGAGTCCAGGATCCGCTGTGTGCGCGGGGTGACGAACGGCAGCGCGTAGATCTGGCCGTGCGGGTGGGGCAGGGTCACCCCGATCTCCGCCCCCCGGTTCTCGAAGCAGTACACCTGCTCGGTGCCGGGCAGGGCGGACAGCGCCTCGGTGCGCCGGGTCCACGCCTCCAGGACGGTGCGCACCCGGCGGGGGGTGAGGTCGGCGAAGGAGGCGTGGTGGTCGGGGCCGAACACCACCACCTCGCAGCGGCCGGTGCCGGGCCGCCGGGACCGCTCCACCTCGCCGACGTCGTCGAGGAGGGGGTGGCCGCCGGGGAGGTGGTCGCCGTCGTCCCGGCCCTGGGCCAGGGAGGGGAAGCGGTTCTCGAACACCACCACGTCGTAGTCGTCGGCGGGGACCTCGGTGGGGCGGTCGGCCGTGGACGGGCACAGCGGGCAGGCGTCGGCGGCCGGCATGTGGGTGCGGGCCTGCCGGTGGGCGGCGATGACCACCCATTCGCGCACCAGCGGGTCGAACCGCATCTCCGAGGCGGCGGAGAAGGGCGGCAGGTCGCGCCGGTCGGGGGCGGGGACGCGGGGCGGGGCGCCGCCCTCGTCGAAGTACACGATCTCGCGGCCGTCGGCCAGCCGGGCCGGGGTGATGCGGACGCCGTCCGCGGCGGTCCGGCTCATGCCGGGTCCTCTCTCTCGTCCGTTCCCTCATCCGTGCCGTGTGCGCCCGGCCGGACCTCGGCGAGCACCAGGCGGCCCACGCGCTCGCCGAGCACCTCGGCGGCCCGCGGGTCCAGCCCGGCGTCGGTGACGAGCACGTCGCAGCGGTCCAAAGGCACGATCGTGCTGATGCCGACGGTGCCCCACTTGCTGTGGTCGGCGGCCACCACAAGGCTCCCCGCCGCCTCCACCAGGGCCCGGTCGGTCTCGGCCTCCAGCAGGTTGGGGGTGCTGAACCCGGCGCGCTCCTGCATGCCGTGCACGCCCAGGACGAGCAGGTCCAGGTTCAGCCCCCGGATGGAGGCGAGCGCCAGCGGGCCCACGAGCGCGTCGGAGGGGGTGCGGAAGCCGCCGGTGAGGGCGACGGTCCGGTCCGGGCGGGCGGCCCGGTGGAACACCTCGGCCACCGGCAGGGAGTTGGTGACGACGGTCAGCCCCGGGGTGTCCACCAGGTGCTCGGCGA
This sequence comes from Nocardiopsis protaetiae, assembly GCF_045446735.1. Lineage (NCBI taxonomy): Bacteria > Bacillati > Actinomycetota > Actinomycetes > Streptosporangiales > Nocardiopsidaceae > Nocardiopsis > Nocardiopsis protaetiae. Next base: position 2,941 of record NZ_JBJJBV010000086.1, on the reverse strand, counting down.
CCAGCGCGGTGGTGGTGCCGGCGGACAGCCCGACCGCCGCGTGCGGGGGCACGAGCGCGGCGACGGCGCGGGCGATGGCGTGCTTCTCGTCCTCCTGGAGGGCGGACTTGGCGGCGAACCCGGGCTCCTCGGTGCGGGCCCGGGCGACCGCCCCGCCGTGCACCTTGCGCAGGGCGCCGCGCGCCTCCAGGGCGTCCAGGTCGCGGCGGACGGTCATGTCCGACACCGCGAGGCTCTCGACCAGGTCGGCGACCCGGACCGCGCCGGTGCGCCGGATCCGGTCGAGGATCAGCTCCTGCCGTTGGGCGGCCAGCATCGCTTCCCCTCGGTTGGTGGAAAATGTTCGATCCTGTTGGAAACAGTGGACCATAGGCCGCCGAAGTGTCAACAACGCGGACGGGAACAGTTCTCGCCGGACCGGTGTGTTGGGAAACGTTCGGATGTGTTGACAGCGGCGGAACCCGCGCCCCAGCATGTGGAGGCCGCCCCCGCGACCCCCGGAAGGACCGCCCGTGCCGCAGCAGCCGGGAGCACCGATCGCCCCCATCGCACCCGCCGCATCCATCGCGCCCGACGTCCCGACCGTCCGGCTGGCCGCGGCCGGGACCGCGCTGGTCCTGGGCGTGCCCGACACCGGCCTGCCGTACGTCCTGCACTGGGGCGCCGACCTGCCCGACACCGGGGGGCTGGCCGCGCTGTCCGGCCCGGCCGTCCCGCACAACACCGTCGACGCCGCCTTCCCGCTGTCCCTGCTCCCCGGCCAGGGCGAGGGGTGGTCGGGGCACCCCGGGCTGTCCGGCCACCGCGAGGGCCGGGCCGCCCACCCCCGCTGGCGGGTCCGCGAGGTCGTCGTGGACCCGCTGCCGGACGCCCCGGACGGCACCGGCGGGGTGCTGGTGTTCACCGCCGAGGCGCCGGCCGCGGGCCTGGAGCTGCGCGGCGAACTGCGGATGGAGGCCGACGGCCTGCTCCGGGTGCGGCTGGAGGCCGCCAACACCGGCCGGGACGTGTGGACCCCGGCCGCCCTCCACGTGTTCCTGCCGCTGCCCCGGGAGGCCGAGGAGGTGCTCGACCCCACCGGGCGGTGGTGCCGCGAACGCGCGCCCCAGCGCCGCGACCTCGCCCAGGGGACCCTGCTGCGGGCCGCCCGCCGCGGGCGCACCGGGCACGACGCCCCGCTGTTCCTGGTAGCCGGGACCCCCGGCTTCGGGTTCCGCCGGGGCGAGGTGTGGGGCGTGCACGTCGCCTGGAGCGGCGACCACGTCCACCTGGCCGAACGCCTCCCCGAGGGGGCCGGGCAGGCCGACGCCGTGCTCGGCGGCGGGGAACTCCTCCACCCCGGCGAGGTGCGGCTGGCCCCGGGGGAGTCGTACACCACCCCGTGGGTGTGCTTCTCCTGGTCGGACCAGGGGCTGGACGGGCTGTCGGCGCGCGTCCACCGCTGGCTGCGCGCCCGCCCCCACCACCCGGCGACGCCGCGCCCGGTGGTGCTCAACACCTGGGAGGCGGTGTACTTCGACCACGACATCGACAAGCTCAGGGCGCTCGCCGACACCGCCGCCCGCGTCGGCGTGGAGCGGTTCGTGCTCGACGACGGGTGGTTCCACGGCCGCCGCGACGACACCGCGGGGCTGGGCGACTGGACCGTGGACACCGAGGTGTGGCCGGACGGGCTGCACCCGCTGTTCGACCACGTGCGCGCGCTGGGCATGCAGGTGGGGCTGTGGGTGGAACCGGAGATGGTCAACCCCGACTCCGACCTGTTCCGCGCGCACCCCGACTGGATCCTGGGCCCCGCGGACCACCGCCCGCCCACCGGCCGCGACCAGCACGTGCTGGACCTGGGCCGCCCCGAGGCCGCCGCGTACCTGCTGGAACGCCTGGACGCGCTGGTCGCGGAGTACCGGCCCGACCACCTCAAGTGGGACCACAACCGCGACCTGCTGGAGGCCGTCCACGGCCCCACCGGCGGCGCGGGCGTGCACCGCCAGACCGCCGCCGTGTACGCGCTGCTGGACCGGCTGCGCGCCCGCCACCCCGGCCTGGAGATCGAGTCCTGTTCCTCGGGCGGCGGCCGGGTGGACCTGGGCGTGCTGGAGCGCACCGACCGGGTGTGGGCCTCCGACGTCAACGACCCGCTGGAGCGGCTGGCCGTCCAGCGCTGGACGGGCCTGCTGCTGCCGCCCGAGCTGGTCGGCGGCCACGTGGGCGGCCCGGTGTCGCACACCACCGGCCGCGTCACCGACCTGGCGACCCGCTGCCTGACCGCGCTCATCGGCCACCCCGGCATCGAGTGGGACATCTCCACCTGCACCGAGGAGGAACTGGGCACACTGGCCCGCTGGACCGCCCTGTACCGGGAGCTGCGCCCACTGCTGCACACCGGCGACCTGGTCCGCGCCGACGACCCCGACCCCGCCGAACAGCTCGACGGTGTGGTCGCCCGCGACGGCACCCGCGCCGTCTACCGCTACGCCCGCCTCACCTCCTCCGTCCGCACCCACCCGGGCCGCGTCCGCCTACCGGGCCTGCGCCCGGACCTGCACTACCGCCTGTGCTGGCGTCAGGACGCCGGATGGCCCGCCACCCTGCAGCGCACCGTCCCGGAGTGGTTCGCCCGCGGGGAGGCGGTCGCCTCCGGCCGCGTCCTGGAACGCTCCGGCGTCCAGCTGCCCAACCTCAACCCCGGCCACGTCCTCCTGCTCCACCTCACCCCCGCCTGATCGCCCCGGCACACCGGCACCGCCCCGCCCGCCGCACTCCGCCTGATCGCGGTCATCATCGCGGCCGCCCCGAAGGGCCGTCCGCCACCTGCACTCACGGCCAGGGCGGTCGCCGCTCGGGATGCCCGGTGTGCCCGGGCGTCCGCCATCCGTTCGGATACCGGCCGTCCGCCTTCGGCGGCCCGACGTGTCCGGGCGTCCCCGGCCCGGGCGGGCGC
>NZ_JBJJBV010000085.1:0-23064 GCF_045446735.1 Nocardiopsis protaetiae | reverse complement strand
CGGGCGGGCGGTGGGCGCACCCGCGGGCCGGGTCGCGGACCTGGCCGGGCCGCAGGTGCTGCCGATGGCGGACCTGCTGCGCACCTACCTGGCGGCGCGGGGGACCCGCCGCCCGACGGTACCGTTGCCGATCCCCGGCGCGGCCGGGCGCGCGTACCGGGCGGGGGAGAACCTGGCGGGCCCGGACGCCGACCGGGGCGCCCGCACCTGGGCCGCGTTCCTGGAGGAGCGGCTGGGCGCGGCGCCGTCCCACCGCTGAGGGGCGGGACGGCGCCGTGTCGCGGCGTCGCTGTGGGGAGAGGGGCGCCGCCCTCCCGCGTCCACCGGGTGTGGAGCCGTGTCATCGCCCCGGGGAGAGGGGAGAGAGGGCGCCGGTGCCGGAGGGCGGCCGGGTAATGTCGCCACCGCGAGGAGAGGCGGCCCGGGGTCAGGGGCGGTGGAGCGTGTCACGCCCCGGGGGAAGCGCGGCGTCGGGACGGTCCGGTGCACCGCTGCCGTGGGGGAGAGGCGACGCCGATGCCAGGGGGCCGGATGTGTCATCGCCCCGGCCGTTCCGCCACGGGGACAGGCCACCGCACCGCCACGGGGTCGACGGCACCGCGGGGGTTCCGGGCCCGACCCGGGCCGTCCGGTCCCCGGGGCGGGCGGCCCGTCAGTAGATCTCGGCGAGGGAGCGTGTGTCCGCCTCGGCCAGTTCCCTCAGGTCGTCGGGTTCCACCGGGCGGAGGTGGTCCAGCAGCCCGACCAGCTCCTCGGCGAAGGCATCCGGCAGCGGCCCGGCCCGGTGGCCCGGCTCCATGTCGTCCATCGGCTCCCACGGGCCCGATCGGCCGAGCGTCAGCACGACCCCCGCCACCTGGATCCGGATCCGGTCGGTTTCTCCGTAATCCGTCTCCGCGGGGATCCGCAGCACCGCCGTGTCCTCCCCCAGACCCGCGGGCGCGGGGTACTCGAAGCACTCCGTTCCGGGTGCGTCGCACCCCTCCCGCAGCGGGTCCGCGACCCCTGAACCGTTCATCGGGTCGGTCCCCTGGACGAGCGACACACGCCTGCCGTCCGGGTTCTCGTAGATGAGGATCGAATGCGGGTCCGGCTCGTGGAAGGCCGTCGCGTGCCGGGCCTCCCAGCCCGCGGCGTCCAGCAGCACGAACCCCGGGCCCGCACCGTCCGCCATGTCCCGGAACCCTGTCAGGCCGGCGGTGGTCGCCTCCGTGTGCTGCGCCTGAACGTACGCGTGCCACCCTCCCACCGTCGCCGTCCATGCCAGCAGCGGGACTACCGCCAGCACCGCGGTGAACCCGAGACCCCGCCTCCACAGCAGGGCCGCCAGGGCGGCCCCACCGATGGCCAGGTAGCCGAACAGCGTCCACAAGAGCGGTTCGGGGGCGAACGGGAACCAGAGATCCTGCACCACAGAGACCGCCATGCACAGGACCGCGATCAGCAACAGCAGCCCCGCCGCGGCCAGGGGGCGGCGTACTCGTGCCCACCACAGCATGACGGCCAGCACCAGGACGGTCGGCAGGCCGAAAGGAACCGTGACGAACAGTACGGCCTGCACGTGCCTTGCCGGGCTGGATACGCCGGTGTCGAATCCTTCGACACCTCCGACACTGAAGATGAGGACGAAGTTGAAGAGCGCGCCCAGGACGAACAGCGCGCCCGCCCCGACCACTCCGGCCGCGGCGATGACGAGCGGGTGCGGGGGCCGGTCGTACCGGGAGGGGGCGGCATCGCCGTTCACCCCGGGGGAGCCGCCCGCGTCCGCGGTATCGGTCGTGCCGCCCGTAGGGTCGGTACCGCTCGCGTGGCTGATGTCGGTCACTGCCCGCCCTGTCCGTTTCGGTGGCCCTGTCCGCAGCCCCCCATCATGCCCGCACCGGTCGCATTAGGGGTATACCGGGGCGGTGCTCCGTGCGGTCACCGAGCCACCGGCCATCGGAACGGCGCAGGCGTGTGCAGGGCCGCCCTGGTCCCGGACCCCACCGATCGCGGTCCTCCCAGGATCGGTCGGAAGGCCGCCGGCGTCCACCCGGACAGTGCGCGGACGCCCCGCGAACGCTTCTCCGGTACTCCGGCGCACCCGCGCGGGAACAGGGCGCCGTGCAGGACCGCCGTCCTCCGCAGGACAGCCGGGGAAGGGGAGGCAGGGGGCCCGGAACGGTGCGGACGGCGGCCGGCCCCGGAACCCGTGCCCGTCGGCCGGAAGGGGGCCGGGGAGGGTGCGGGAACGTGTGGGGCGGGGGTGCGGTGCGGCTGCGGGTGTGGTGCGCGGGGAGCAGGTTCCGTGGACCTCTCCGGAGAACTTCTTTTCGGTCCTACGACAAACCCGGCTGCGGTTTCCGCAGAAGCCGGGGTCGGCACCGCGTACCAGTCCGATTGCCCGTCGAGTGTCCACTTTTGGACACGGGTTGAGGTGTGACGCCGATCATAAGGAGTGGCGGGTGGGGTAATTGCGGATGGGAGTTTTCCCGGGCTTGTGCAAGGCCGATGATGTCCGCTACCTGGGGAAACATTGATATGTGAACCCTTTGTCACCCCCAGTTCGGGTGTGGTCGGATAGAGAACCCGAAAACCCATCGCGTTGTACCCGTACGCGAACCCCGTGATGGAGCACCATAGAAGATGGGGTAAAGACAACCGGGGGCCTTGTGGTCGCGCACGGCCTCACACCGGTGTGCACGTGAGTGCGCGCGGTGGGAGAACGTGCGCCGCCCACCGGGGGAGGCCCGGGCCTCACGGTTGTCCGCCATCATGACCCCAGGGCACCGACCGACGACGCAGGAGCCAGCAGATGACGGATCAGCACGTCCGACGGCGGGGATGGCGACGCCTCCTGATGACGTTCCTCATGCTGGCCGGCTTCCTGGTCCTGCCGCTCACCTCGGCCCAGGCGAATCCGCTGTGCCCGGGCGATCCGGCACCGTTGCCGGAATCCGCGGGCAGCGGCTCCGACGGCCTGCTGGTGCCGCCCCAGTCCCAGTCGGCCATCGAGGGATCGCCCGACGGACTTCCCCCCGACGCCAGCATGTACGGGCAGTACGGGACGGCCGGGCAGCAGTGGCACATGATCACCGAGTCGTGCGTCGACGGGATCACCAACGGGCCGCAGGCCACCCTGGCGAACACGGCCTGGGACCTGTCCAAGACCATCAACCAGTCGACCATCACCGTCTACCAGGCGGCGACCTCCGACGGGCTGCTCGCCAGTTTCAACGAACTGGTGGAGAACGTCGTGGTCACGCTGCGGGAAGGGATCTGGCGGCCGCTGATCCCGACCGTCGTCATCCTGGGCGCGATCTGGCTGGGGTGGTACGGGCTCATCCGGAAGCGGATGACGCTCACCATCGAGTCGACGGTCTGGATGGTCGGGGCGACGGCGCTGGGGCTGTGGATCATGGTCAACCCGGCGCAGGTGATGGGGCTGGCGAGCAGCCTGGTCAACTCGGGTGGGCAGCTGGTGACGAGCACGGTGGGGCAGATTCCCTACGGGGGTGGGTCGGGTACCTGCCCACCGGGGGCGGAGGCTCCGCAGAAGGCGGACTGGGAGTCGGAAGCGGACTTCCAGGTGCGGCGGAACGCGGACATGCTGTGGTCGAGCCTGGTCTGCCAGCCGTGGGTGGCGGGGCAGTTCGGGAACGGGGCCACCGCTGAGGACGCTTCCATCGACCACGCCATGGATATGGTCGCGGCTCAGGGAGTCAGCCGTATCGAGCAGCAGCAGATTCGCGACGGCGAGCTGGACGCCACGACCCTCATCGAAGAAAAGCAGGAAGCCTACGAGGCGATAGCGTCGGACATCCAGTCCACCTATCCGAGCGTCTACCCGCTCTTCTCCGGGCAGGACCAGGGAAGCAGGCTGGGCGTCGCAACCTTGGCTCTGTTCGCGTCGATCTTCGCCGGAGGCTTGATCCTCGCCGGATCGGTGGCTCTCATCGTCTTGAAGATCGCCTTTGTGGTGCTGTTCATGCTGGCCCCGGTTTTCCTGCTCATCGGCATTCATCCGGGTTACGGGCGAATGGTGCTGATGCGCTGGGTCGAGCTGATGGTGGGGTTCCTGCTCAAGCAGATCTTCGTCGTGCTCCTGATATCCCTGCTGGTCATGTGCTACGGAATGGTCATGTCCACCAGCCTGGGCTGGGGCCTCCAGATGATCCTGCTGGCTCTGTTCACACTGGCTCTCTTCGTCTACCGCAAGCCCTTCGCCTACCTGTTCTCGTCGGTCAACGCGAACTCCTTCACCTCGCGGGTCGTCGGGGACGCGGCGAACAGCCAGGTCCTCTCGAAGAGTGCGACGGTTCTGCCCCCCGTGGCTTACCTCAAGGCCCAGAACTGGGGGCGCCGCAACAGCGCCGCCATCGCCGGAACCGCTGCGGGTATCCCGGCCGGTACCGGGGCGGCGGCCGATTTCAGGGGCACGGAGGAGACCGTGGGAGAGGCCGCCGAACCGGCCCGTGTGCGGGGGACCGGCGGCTACGGTCGGGTTCGCGACAACGGGGCCGCGCCGCCGCTCAACGTCAGCCGCCAGGATGGTGGCGCTCGCACTTCCGGTGCCAGACGCACCGCTGACGAGGCACCGAATCTGAGCGGACGCAGCGGCGCCATTCCGCCCCGCCCCAGCGGTGGCTACACCGGTGCCGGTGACACCGGATGGGCTTCGGTGTTCGGTACCGCTTCCGGTGGGGGTTCCGAACGGCGGGACGGCGGTGGCTCCGCGCCTGCGGCCGGGATCGGCCGTGCCGCGAGTGCGGAACGGCCCGATCCGAGCACCGGCCGGGGCATCTTCGACGCCCGGGAGGACACCCCGCCGAGGGGCAACCCCGAGGCCCGGGGGTCCCGTTGGGGTGCGCCGCGTGAGCGTCGGGAACGCCAGGCCCCGCAGCGCCCGAGCCGTCCGGCACCGGCGGCTCCGGAGCGTCGGCGCGGAGACGGCGAGGGCGGCTGGTTGAGTGGTTCCGGCAAGAGCAAAGACAATGCTCCCATCACCCCCTTCTGGGGAGAGAGCTCCAACTCTCCCCGCCGGGACCGGAAGCGTGACGTGCCCTTCTGGCTGAACGACGACTGATCCGCCTCGACCGACGACGACAAGACGACGACAAAAGGCCCCTGACGATGCCCAACCCCCTTCCTGAGCGTGCCCAGAGGTTCGTGTTCATCGGACTCATCGTCGTGCTGGTCGGGGCCGGTGTGTACTTCAGCATGGGCGGCTTCGGCGGTGGGGGGACCGAAGAGGCCCCGGTCGAACCGGAGGTCGCGCAGGGGGACAACGGCGGGAGCGCCGGGGCCCCGAGTGACCTGTCGAGTGTGGAACCCAGTCCGCTGTCGACCACGGCGGAAGACGACGTGGATGTGCTGGGCTGGTTCCCCTTCCCGGAGGAGGAACTCCGAACGGCGGGGATGACGGCGAGGGCGTTCGCCGAGGCTTACGGAACGATCGACTACACCGGGTCCCCCGAGGCCTACTACGACTCGATGCGCGCGCTGGCGACCGATGAATACGCCGATGTGCTGGCCGAGTCCTCCCGGGCCGGGGCCTTCTGGGCGGAGATGGCGGAGGCCGAGGCGATCGCGCAAGGGCGTGCCGAGGTGGAGTCCATCCGAACGTTCGGAAGCAGCTCGATCACCTTTGTGGTGACGGCGCAGTCCATCACCGAGACGGCGAACCGCGAGTTCGACGAGGAACTCGGGGAGTTCGCGATCACCGTGGTCCAGGAAGGGCGGACCTGGAAGGTCTTCGACTTCCAGCCCGCCGACGCCGGGCAGTTCGGGGAGGAGTGATCCGGTGCTCTCCTATTTCGGCGCTTCCGGGGACCGGGGAGCCGTGCGCTGGTGGCTCGGAGGCGGGGTCGCGATCGGTGTCGCGGTACTGATCATGGTGGCGATGTTCGTCATCCCCGTGATCACCAGTACGGGAAATCAGCTGGCGGGTCTCATGGCGAACGGTCTGGTGTGCGCGCCGAATGCCGACGCCGAGCAGCCCGGGGCGAGCGGGTACGCGATGGACTCGATCCCGGAGAACTACCTGGAGCTGTACCAGGAGGCGGGGGAGGACCGGGGGATCCCGTGGAACATCCTCGCCGGGGTCGGCCAGGTGGAGTCCCACCACGGGAGGTGGGAGGGGCCCGGGATCACGGAGGGGCACAACGACTGGGGTGCGGCCGGCCCGATGCAGTTCGGGTCGTTGGACGGTTCCGCCGCCGGGAACAGTTGGGGCGGCGAGCCGATCCAGGCGGTGGAGGACCGGCCGGAGAACGGGTACGGGGTGGATGGCAATGGCGATGGGATCGTCAATGTGTACGACCCCGCCGATGCCATTCCGGCCGCCGCTGACTATCTGATCGCGCACGGCATTCAGGACGACGTGCGAAAGGCGATCTTCGGATACAACCACGCCTGGTGGTACGTGGACGACGTACTGGAGTGGGCGGACCGGTACGCCGAAGGCGACTACAACACCTCGGATCCGATCCGGACCGCTGTGCTGTGCGAGCTGGACGAGAACGGGGTGCCGATCGGCCGCGCCCCTGACGAGCTGACGCAGGCCGTGGTCGACTGGGCGCTGGCGCAGCGGGGGAAGCCGTACATCTGGGGCGGGACCGGGCCGGACGGGTTCGACTGCTCGGGCCTCACGATGAAGGCGTACGAGAGCATCGGTGTCACGGTCCCCCGGGTGTCCCAGGACCAGTGGAAATTCGGTCCGGAGATTCCGGCCGGCGAGGAACAGCCCGGTGACCTGGTGTTCTTTGATGTGACCCGAGCGGGAGAACCGCCGGGACCTGGACATATGGGAATGGTGATCGGTGACGGCCTCATGGTGGAGGCCTGGTGCACCAACTGTGGACCGATCGCGGTGCGCGAGTACGATGACCCCAATCGGTCGGACATCGTGGGTTTCACCCGTCCGCTCGAACACCCCGATGTGAAGGCCCAACTGGAGGCGCAGGATAACCGTGGTTGATGAGAAGGCACCGCCCGAGAAGCAGGGATTGCACGGGTGGAAGGCCGCACTCACGGTTTTCGGCTGTGGAACGCTGGCGGCCTTCGGTGTCTTCGGTGTGCTTGCGCTTATCGCCGGCTCTTTCCTGCGCGCCACCTCGGCAGGGGTAACGGATGAGGGCTCCCAGATCGCCGGAGTCGAGCAGACAGGGACGCCGAGGGACGAGCTGCCTCCTGGCGATCTCAACGTTTGCGAGAACTACCTTCCCCGGATCTCTGATGTCACCATCAAGGAGACCTTCTCCAGCGTTGACGCGGATGATGCGCAAGTTGATGGCTTCCAAGCGGGAAGCCGCCGAGAGGTGACAGGTGAATGTTCGTTTGCCATTCAGCCTTCATACGGCGTGAACACTGCGTCCGCTCTATGGGAGATGGACTTCTCCTACCAGGCCATCGTGTTCGATGCGAACGCGGATCGCGATGGGCAGGCGGAGCAGATTTTCGCGGATGAAATATCAGAGGCCGAGCAGGAATACGCCGGACCTGTTGAGGTGGATGATCATGCCTGGGCCGAAGAATCCCGGTCGTTCTATGGTGTGGGTGAGGCCGGGGAGAACCGTTACTCGGTCGTCTCGCGGACACGGAGCGCTGTCTACACGTTCGCCTTCGCGGGTGATGTCTCCGACGTCAACTCAGGTGTCATCCCGAAGAACGACTTCAAGCGCCAGGCCGAGGGCGTAGTGCAGAGGCTGGATACCCGTTTCTCGCTCCTGATCCCGGAGTGAACGGCGCGGGGGTGTCGGGCCGGGGACGGGCCTGAGGGAACCGGTCACCTGGGGTGGTGATGCCGCATGGAGCGGGTTATCCACAGGCTGAGGCGAGCGGCTTTCCCGCCCTACGCCCCCTCCCTAGGGTGGATGTAAGGGGGAGCCGAGGTTCCGCCGACATGGTGCTGCCCTCGGTTTCCTCCACCCTCTCCCACCGCCCCGATCGCCTGACACGGTCGGTGCCCCAAGGCCCCACCGCCCCGCCCCTGAACCCCCACCCCCGGAGCCGCCCCGTGAGCCTCAAGGACATCCGCTCCCTGGACTACACCGTCCTGCTCTGCCGCGACCTGCCGGCCACCCGCGCCTTCTACGAGCACGTCATGGGCTTCCCGGTCGAACAGGACCTCGGAACCTGGGTGAGCTTCCGCATCGGCGCCACCCTGCTCACCCTGCGCCCGCGCGGCCGTGGCCCGGCCTGGCAGGACGGCCCGCACGAACCCGGTTCCGCCTCCGTCCAGCTGGCCTTCCGCGTCCCGCCCCCGGCGGTGGACGCCTGCCACGCCGAGCTGCTCGCCGCGGGCGTGCCCATCCTCCGCGGCCCGACCGACCTGCCCGACTGGCGCCACCGGACCCTCTTCTTCCGCGATCCGGAGGACAACATCATCGAGATCTACGCCGAGTACTGACCCTGCCCCCCGTGGAACCCCTGTGCCCGAGGACGCGGCGCGGTACGTTCGCCCACGGGTGCCCTGCGGGACACTTGCAGGAGGCCGCTGTGACCGTGGAGTTCACCTACCGGAACCTGAACGCGGACGACCTGGCCCGCCGCGGGTACCGCCCGGGTACCGCGCCTCGTGCGGTGCTGTTCATCGACATCGAGGCCGACCTGGCGATCCGCCACGGCGACGGCCGGGTGCTCTTCGCCGAGAACGCCTTTCCGGTGGCCGAGCCGGCGGACGCCCCGGTCGCCTGGCTGCACCGTGCCGCCACCGCCGCCGCCACCGTCGTCACCACCGGCAGCCCTGGCGGCCCCGGCGACTTCGCCTTCCGTTCCCTCTCCTACGCCGAACCCGGTGCGGTACCGGTGGAGCACTCACCGCAGGGGTGGCGGGACGGCTCGGCCTTCGAGCCCGACACCTGGTCGGAACCCCTGCCGTTCCCGGCCCTGGCGGCGGCGCACCCGCTTCGCCGACGCCGTCCGCCGGGACATCGCCGCCTCGGGCGGCACCGCCCCGGACATCGCCGCCCGGGGCATCGGCCCCGACGCGGTGGTGCGCCGGGGCCGGCACTCGGGGTCCTAGAAACCCAGGCCGCGGAGCCAGCCGAGCAGGTCGTCCTCGCGCCGCTGTGCCGTCTCGGCGTTCCACGGACCCAGGTGTCGGGAGTCCACCACGGCGCCGTCGCGGAGGTAGATCACCCGGTCGGCGCGGGCGGCGCAGGCCGGGTCGTGCGTGACCATGACCAGGGTCGCCCCCTCCCGGTGCACCTCGGTGAGCGTGTCCATGACCTCGGCCGACATGGAACTGTTGAGCGCCCCCGTCGGCTCGTCGGCGAACAGCACCGACGGTTCGCACGCCAGCGCCCGGCAGATCGACGCCCGCTGCAACTGCCCGCCCGACACCTCCGTGATGCCGTGCCTGCGCACGTGCGCGATCCCGAACCGCTCCATGAGCGCGTCCACCCGGGAGACCGCGGCGTCACGCCCCGCCCGGTCGCCCCGGGGCACCGCCTTGAGGGCGGGCAGCAGGATGTTGTCCCGGATGTTCAGGTTCTCCAGAAAGTACGCCTGCTGGAACACGAACCCCATCCGCGTCAGCCGGACGCGACTCATCTCCGTGTCGTCCAGCGAGGTCAGGTCCCTCCCCTCCAGGTGCACGCTCCCGTCCGTGGGCCGGTCCATGCCGCTGACGCTGTACAGCAGCGTCGACTTGCCCGAACCCGACGCCCCCATCACCACCAGGAACTCGCCCCGGTCCACGCTCAGGTCGATGCCGTTGAGGACCCTGGTCGGCGGGTCGGTGGAGTGGTAGGCCTTGGCCAGCCCGCGGCATTCCAGGGCGGGGTGGCCGTTGTGCGTTTCGCGTGTGTCCGTCATCCCTGCCCCTGTCATTTCTCTGTCACTTCTGTCACCTCTGGCGTCCCTGGAACCTCGGTCACCCCGGTCAGCTTCTGAGCCATGCGCTCTTGTCGGCACCGCGCAGCCGCCCGGTGAGGAACACGGCGCCGAGGTATCCGGCGCCGACCAGGACCAGCGGATACGCCACGTAGACCAGCAGCGGGTTCGGCAGGAACGTCAGGTCCGCGAGCCCCAGCCCCGCCGCGGCGAGCAGCGTTCCGACGACGGTGTCCCCGGCCGTGGCCGCGAACACCAGGCCCGCCACGGTCCCGACGGCCACCGCCAGCAGGGTCTTGACCCGCACCTGCGCGATGATCTCGCCAGCCGAGAAGCCGAGCGCGGACAGCACGCCCATCCTGCGGCGGTCCCGGGTCAGCCGCAGTTCGAGGAACAGGCTCGTGATGAGCACCGCCACCCCCACCCCGAACACCACCGACAGCACGGCCGCGCCGCGCAGGGCGTCGGTCACGTACGACAGGGTCTGCTGCACGTACTCCTGCGCCGGGATCACGGCGGCGGTGGGGAAGCGCTCGCCGTAGTCGGCGGCGACCTCGCCCGGGTCGATGCCCCCGGCCGTGTTCGCGTAGACCGTGTAGCCGGAGGCGCCGGACGTCACCTCGCCCGGTGCCTTGGCGGTGAACCCGCCGCTGGTGACGTCCTGGTAGACGCCGCTGACGGTGAGGGTCTCGGTCCGTTCGGGCTCCCCGGCCGGCCCGGTCCGCCCGGGCTCCCCTGCCCCGCCGTCGGCTTCGTCCGCCGCGTCCGCTTCGGCCGTCCCGTCCGCCCCGGCCGTTTCGTCGGCGGCGTCGCGGCCGACGGTCAGCCCGTCCCCGGCCGCGACCCCGTACGCCTGCGCGTTCAGCACGGACAGCGCGATCTCCCCGGGCCCCGGCGGGCCGCCCTCCACGAACTCGACCGTGTGGCCCGTGTGGTCGCCCACCTCGACGCGCAGCAACTCCCAGCCCTCCTCGCCCCGGACCCGGAACGGCACGTTGGCGAACGCGCGCACGTCCGTCAGCCGGTCGTCGCGGTGCATGTCCATGAGCAGGGCCGCGCGGACGGCGTCCACGTCGTCGGAGAACTGCAGGTCGGCGCGCACGTCGCTCTGCGGGGCGCCCATGTAGGTGACGAACCGGGGGCTCTCGAAGGTGCTGAGCAGGTTCGTCGGCAGGGTCATGAGCACGGCCGCGAGGAAGAACACGACGGGGACCAGCGCCCACTGCCCGAGTTCGGCCCGCAGGTCCAGCAGGACCAGGCGGCCGTTCACGCCGAGGCCGGGGAACGTGCCGGTTCGCATGCCGGTTCGGGCGCCCGTTCGCGTGTCCGTTCGGGTGCCCCGGCCCTGGCTCCGGTCTCGGCTCCGGGCCTGGTCCCGACCCTGGCCCTGGCTCCGGTCCCGACTCCGGGCCTGGTCCCGGTCCCGACCCCGGGGCGTGGTGTCGGCGCCCGCGCCCTCCGGGGCGAGCCCGGTCCGCCGGACCCGGCGCGCCCGCCTCCCGGCCCGGCGCGCGGTCCGGCGTTCGTCCAGGACGCTCCCGTGCACCAGCGCGTTGACGACCTCGATCCGCGCGACCCCGCGCAGCACACCCCGGCACACACCGATGACGAACCCGAACACCAGCGCCAGCGCCAGCAGCGGGACCAGGAAGGTCGCGAACCCCGGCGGCGCCTGCGCGTAGTTCACCTGCACACCCCGCGTCAGCAGCCCCGTCGCGAAGACGGCCAGGACCCCGCCGACCGCGCACGCCAGCAGCGTCATGACGCTGTACTTGGCCAGGTACAGCCGGGAGATCTCCCGGTCCGGGATGCCGATGGCCTTCATCGCGCCGATCTGGCGGACCTCGTCCTCCAGCGTTCCGCGGATCACGAAGCGCAGGTTGAGCAGGGAGATCGCGATGAGGAGCAGGCTCGCGAACACCAGCGCCACCGCCACCAGGCCGTCGCTGAACGTGTTGAGCAGGCGGATCATCGTGAACGTGACCGCCTGGCCGTTGGCGGGCAGGTCCGGGTCGGCCTCGTACGCCCGCTGTAGGTCGGCGGCCCCGGCCGGGTCGGCCAGCCGGTACTCGACGATGATCTCCGGGGCGCCGCCCCCGGCCGCCGCCAGCGCCGCGTGGTCGTCCTCGGAGACCAGGAAGCGGGTGGCCGAGGACAGCGACGACGCCATCTGCGCGTCGCGCACGAACCCCTGGACGCTCAGCCGGTGGACGCCGGTGTCCGTGCCGACGCCGAGTTCGTCGCCGACCCGGAGGCCGAACCGCTGCTGGTACGTCACCGGGACGTAGACCTCGCCGGGTGCGGGGGTGGGGGCGCTCCCGGTCTCGTCGAGGAGGAAGTCGAACTCCTCGTTGGGTGTGACGAAGAGGTTGTCGATGAGGCTGTCGCCGAGGTCGCCCGTCTCGCCGGTCGAGGGGCGGGACCAGGTGAGGGAGGCCCCGTCGAAGCCGAGCATGTCCTCGATGAGCCAGGCGTCGATCTCGGGGTGCTCGGCGGCGAACCGGGCCAGGGCGTCGGGGTCGTGGTCGCCCCGGTGCATCTGGAGGAAGTGCGGGGGCCGCGCCTGCTCGAAGAGGCGGTCGACCGAGCCGAGGGTGCGCTCCATGACCATGGCGCCGGTGGCCATGAGAAAGGCGCTGAGGGTGAGGACGACGGTGAGGGCGAGGGTGACGCCCTTGTTCTTGGTGAGGTCGTTGTACGCGTGCCGGAAATACAGGGAATCCCTGGTTCTCACCTGTCACTCCTCAACTTCCGGGATTCGCGGTCTGACATATGCGGACTGCTGTGGGTCGGCTGGGGGAAAGGCCGTGGCCGTCGGCCCGGATCGTCGTCGACCGGGGCCGGAGGTCCGGCCGCCTCCGCGCGGATCGCCCTGGGGCAGCGGGTTCGGGGCGCTCCGGGCGGTCCGGGGTGGATCGGCGGCCGGTGGCCGGTGAATTCCGTGTCCCGACGATTCCGTGACCGGGCATCGGGGAATTCACGCCCTCTCCGCCGTGGCCGAAGCCGGTTCCGAGTTCGGATCGGGTCGGAGTCGAATCCGGGAGCGGGCGTATCCGTGACATCGAAATTAGTCGTGCCCCCGGCCGAATACATCAGGGGTGGGCCCCGGTTCGGCGGAGGGAGACCCCGGGTTTTCGGCAGGGTGCGTGCGCTTTTCCTCAGGGTCGGGTCGGCAGGGGTACCTCTGCCGTCACCGGTGCCCCCTGGGCCACTCACGCCGCCCTCCGCGGTGCCCCCGGTGCCCCCAGCCCCAAGTGCTTCCGGCAGCCCCGGTGGCCGAAAGCGGCCGGAGTCCATTCGCGGCGGCTCGGCCCCGGCTCGGCACATCCGCCCCGGCGGACACCCCTCGCAGCGAGCAGCGCCCCGGTGCCCCTCCCGCGCTGGCGCCGCCACCTGCCCACACCGGTACCGCCCCCCGGGACGCCCGGCCATCGGCTGCCGGACGCCTTTCCCGGTCCCACCCTCCGGCAGGCTCCGGCCGGGCGCCGATCGGGAGCGGGCCACCGCCGCCCGCGTCGGCGGCCGTGCTCGCCGCCGGGCTCCGTACGTGCTGTCGGCTCCGGCCACCGGGCCGCCAGGGCTGGGCACCAGCCTTGCCCGCACCGCTCTCGTGCCACAGCGTCCGGAGGTGCCGCTCCAAGCTTTGCCGAGGTGCATGTAGCGCGGAGATGACGCCCCACGTTCACCCAGATCGTTAACCACGCCCCCTGCACACTCGGGGATGGGCCTGAGTTCGTCTAGCTCGCGGTGGCGTTCGACTGATGGCCCCCGTGTACGAGGGAATGGACCGTGATCGCAGTTGGCGGCCGAGCCCGGTACCGCATGGCCCCCGCACGCGGAGATGGACCGGTCAACGGTCGGCGCAACTACCCCCGGCCTGGATGGGTTGCACCCACGTGGGTGGGGGTGGGGTGGCCGGGAGGGCGCGGTCTGTGTCGTGAACCGTGCGCATGGGCGGGGCACCGTCGGGGGGAGGGCTGCCCGGTGGCCTTCGCTCTTTGCGGCGGTGGGCGGGGACCTTCCACTTTCTCGCCCTTGGCCCTGTTCCAGAGGTGCCTGCCAGGGCGAAGTGGAGTCGGGACATCCTTTGCCGCACGGCCGCTGAGCCCTGGTAGTCAAGATTGACTACCTATGGTCAAAGTTGACTACTGGTGGTCAAGCTTGACTGCTGGCTCGGCTCGTAGCCGTCCTGTGGCGGGGGTGCCGATGAGGGCGGCGGCCAGAGGGGGCGGGGGCCTGGGGACAGCTCAGGCGACGCCGGCCATGAAGTGGTGGCGGCACAGGGTCGCATACGACTCGTTGCCGCCGATGTGCACCTGTTCGCCTTCGTACACCATCACGCCGTCCACCACCCGCGCGTTGTGGGTGGCGCGCTCGCCGCACCAGCAGCGCGCCGACACCGGCAGCACCTCGATCTTGTCCGCCAGCTCCACCAGCCGCTGCGATCCCGCGAACAGCCGACCCTGGAAGTCGGTGAGGATCCCGTAGCAGTACACGTCGATCCCCATCCCGTCCACCACACCCGCCAGCTGCCCCACCTGCTTGGGCGACAGGAACTGGGCCTCGTCGCAGATCACGTACGGCGCCTTGCGGTCGGCGACGTCGTCGTAGAGGTCGAGGTCGTCGGTCACCTCGACGGCCGGGGACACCAGCCCCAGGCGGGAGGAGATGATGCCCGCGCCCGCGCGGTCCTGGCGGGTGTAGAGCACGCCTTCGCTGCCGCGGGAGTGGTGCTCCTGGAGGGCCATGGTGCTCTTGCCGGAGTTCATGGCTCCGGTGAAGTACTTCAGCTCCGCCATGGCTCTCTTTCCTCGGTCGGGGGCGGAATCCGGGTGCGGCCCGGGGATCGGTGCGGGCGAGGGGTGTTCGGGGAGACCCGCGGGGGCCGGAGGCCAGCAGAGAAGATACCAGTGCGCCGCCCGCTCCCAGGAACCCCGGCGGGGGCCGGCGCCGGGGGACTTCGAGGGGTTTTCTTCCCCGCCGACTCCCGGATTCCCCTGCGTTGGTGCTTTTTCGGCCCGGTTTGCGAGCGGAGTGTGTTCCGGCCGGAATTGCGATGTGGTGCGTTGCACCCGTGAATCCCCCGGTCGTCATCCACCCGTTATCGCCCCGGCGCCGACACGCGTCCTCGCGGCCCCGGGTGGTGCGGCGCGGTCGGGCCGCACCGGTGCCGGGCGTGACGTGCCCGGAGGGCGGCCGCCCGGGGCCGCGCCGGCGGGGGAGCCGGGGCGGCGGGGGCACGGGTGCGGCATGGAAGTGGCGCCGGTGACCTGCGGCGGCGGGGAGCGCCGGGTGTGACCGGGCGGGTCCGGCCCGTATCCTTCCTCAGGCCCGGGCCGCGCCGGGAGGGGGCCGGGGCCGGGTGGATCGGTGGGCCCGGCGCGCCAGGGGAGATGCGCTGCGGGACGCTTCGGCTCCCTTTGATATATGTGGGTGTCCACTGTCCGATTCGGGGGTGGAATTGTGGAGGGGAACGGCACATTGCGCAGAGACCAGGTCACCCGTGTGGTGGAGAGCAAGTGGTTCTCCAACGTGATGCTGTTGGTGATTCTGGTCAATGCGGGGATTTTGGGTTGGGCGACTTATGGGGGTTCCGCCCTTCCTTATCTTCTGGTCGCCGAGCACGTGATCGTCGGCGTCTTCGTCATCGAGATGGCACTCAAGCTCTACGCCTGGCGCGGGGACTTCTTCCGCGCGCCCTGGAACTGGTTCGACTTCCTGGTCGTGGCCATCTCGGTGATCCCGGCGACCGGGCCGTTCTCCGTGCTGCGCATCCTGCGCGTGCTGCGGATCCTGCGGGTCATCACGGCCGTCCCGCAGATGCGGATGATCATGGCGGCCCTGTTCCGCTCCGTTCCGGGGATGGGGACGGTCATCGGGCTGCTGCTGGTGACCATCTACACGTCGGCGATCATCGCCCAGCAGATGTTCGGGGAGGACGTTCCGGAGTTCTTCGGGAACCTGGGAACGTCGCTGTACACGATGTTCCTGCTGCTCACCACGGAGAACTGGCCGGAGGTGTCGGACGCGGTCCTGGAGAAGCACCCGCTGGGGTGGGTGTTCTTCGTGACCTACATCGTGCTCACGGCGTTCATCATGCTGAACCTGGTGATCGGTGTGATCGTGACCGCCATGGAACAGGAGTTCAACCAGGAACGCTGGGTCGAGGACCAGGAGCTGGAGGCCGTGCAGCACGAGCTGGTCATGGAACGCCTGGAGCAGCTCGGCGAGCAGGTGGAGCAGCTGGGCCGGATGCTCCGGGAACAGCGCGGCGACGGGAGCGCCGACGGCGGTGCCGGGCCGGTGCCGCCGGACGGGGGAGACGCGGGACCGGACGCCGGGCCGGACTCGGGGTCCGGACCCGGGGAGGGCGGCGACCCGTCGGCGGCCCGGTCGGCCGTGCCCGGGACGGTGACCGTGCCGGTGAGCGAAGGCGGAGCCGTGCTCGGACCCGTGTCGGGAATCGCTCCGTCGGGCGGCGGCGAGGGCGGAGAGGCCGGTCCGGCGGGAAGCGATGGTGCCAGCGCCGGGGGAGTGGTGAGCGGTGGACCGGCGGAGACCGGCCCCGGGGCGCCGGAGAACGGGCACCGCCCGCACGGCTAGCGGGGGCGTTCGCCGGGCCGGGGGCGGCCGGGTCGGCCGGGCGCCGGTGGTCCGATGACCGGATACCGAGGGGCCGGCGCCCGGACGGGACACCGCGGTGCGGCGGGGCCTGGGCGGTCGGGGCCGTGGCCGGTCCCTGGGCGCTGGGGAGGGGCGCCGTCCGTATGGGTGACGGGATGTCCGGCCGGGCCATGGCCGCGGTGAACACGGTGGTGCGGCGGGGCACCACGGTGCGGGAGACCCCACAAGAACGGTGCGCGGGGTTCGGGGTGTGGACACGGGCGCGGGCAGGGGGCCTGGGTCAGTGGGACGCCCGGGGGTCCGGGGCGGCCGAGGACGGTGGACGTTGCTGCGCGGCTGGACGCGTGGGCGGTGGCGCACTGCGGTGCGGTGGTGCGCGGGGGTGAGAAGGGCTCCGGCCGGGCACGGCGGGCAGAGGGCTGCTGGATGCGTGGGCGTTGGGGCACTGCGGTGCGGCGGCGGGCGGGGGCGGGAAGGGTTCCGGTCGGGGTGGCGTAGGCGGCCGGGATCGCCGGGCGCCGTGGGATAGGGGGCTGGACGCGTGGGTGGTGGGGTGTTCGCGGTGGTCCCGGTGTCCAGGGAGCGGGACGGGTCCC
The DNA here is from genome assembly GCF_045446735.1 of Nocardiopsis protaetiae. NCBI lineage: Bacteria > Bacillati > Actinomycetota > Actinomycetes > Streptosporangiales > Nocardiopsidaceae > Nocardiopsis > Nocardiopsis protaetiae. Next base: position 6,028 of record NZ_JBJJBV010000085.1, on the reverse strand, counting down.
TCTGGCGGCGGGGTGGGGAGACCCCGGTCGCGGATGCCGGGAGGGGCGCGGCGCGGGCGGCGGTTCGGCGCCCGGACACAAAAGGCACGCGTTCCAGAATGACCGAATGGCGACTTTAAAGCCCTTTGCTGGAAAAGTCCTCACAGGCCTCCCACCTGCGAATACTCTCCTTTCCCCCACCCCCTCCAAGATTCCCCCACCGAAAGTTGGCCACCCCACCCCCCGATCCCCTAATCTCGATCCCAAACCCACAACCGAATAACGCAGTGACCCCGCGACGCTCGTTAGGCGCCCGGGGTCGTGGCCAGCAACTGACCCTCTAAAACTCCAAGGATTGCCAGCGTGATCGAGTTTAGCGCTGCGCTTTCGAGCCGTGCCCTGCACCTGCTCCTAGCGCTCTTCTCTCCTCCCCGCGGCCGCCACTCCCGGCCCCGATTCCTCGGGTCCCGCCGCAGGTCAACACGGGTTCGCCGGTACGCCGCGAACCCCGAGCCCGCCCGGCGCTCCACCGTGCACCTGCCGCGCGGATCCGCCCCGGCGCGCCCCCTCGCCCCGCCCGCGGAGGTCTTCCCGGCCGACGACATCTCCCCCGTTCGGCCCTACTACACCGCGCACGAACGTTCGTTCGCTGAAAACGGGGACGACCGCGCCCAGGCCGAGGCCCTCGCCCGCCTCGCCCGCTGGACCGGGGCCGCCGAACCCCCCGCGCCCGCACCCGCCCGCGTTCCCGCGCCGCGTCCGGGGGACCTGCTCGCCCCGCGGCAGCCCGAGCCCGAACCCGCGCCCGAGCCCGCGGCACAGGACGACCCGTTCGCGCCGATGGACCTGGCGGACCTGGAGAAAGCGGTGCGGGCCTGGGTCGCCCAGCAGCACCGCCGTCGGGAGGTGGGGGTGTGATGGGCGTTCGCGCATGGGCACCCCGCCGGTACGCGGGGGAGGTGTCCGAGCTGGCCCGGATGCGCCGCGACCTGGCCGCCGACCTCGACGGGTACAACGCCGACACGGTGGACTCGGTGCTGCTCTGCGGGAGCGAGCTCTTCACCAACGCGGTCCGCTACACCGCCTCCGGCCGCGGCGGGGAGGTGATCAGAACGCTGTGGGCCATCGGCGACCGGGTGTGCGTCGGGTTCACCGACGACGGGGACACCGGCGGCCGGGTCCCGGAGATCCCCCGCGCCCGCACCGCCGAGGAGTGGGCGTTCGCCGAGGGCGGGCGGGGCCTGCTGCTCATCGAGGCCACCGCCGCCGTGTGGGGGCACCGGCCGGTGTGCGAATGCTGCGACCTGGGGCGGCACACCTGGGCCGCGTTCACCCTCCCGGCCACCGCCTGACCCCGCCGGGCCGCGGGCGGGTGCCCGCACGCGGCCCGGCATACCAGTTCCGGGGTTCGCGCACAACGGGTGAACACCCCAGCACGAACGGGGAGCCGTACTCAGGCGCCACGGGCCCGCCGTCCCGAGGATGGGGGTATGACGAACAGAGCAAAGATCGCATTCGGTGCCCTCGGCCTCCTCGCCTTCGCGGTCACGGCCTGCGCCCCCGGCGCCGACCTTGAAGCGACCCCGACCGGGGCGGTGGAGGAGGACGGGCTGCCGCCGCTGGGGGCGGACGGCCAGGCACCCTCCGAGCACATGTCCCTGGAGGAGGCCGCACCCTTCCTCCAGGCGCAGGGGTACCTGCCCGCCGAGGGCGACCTCAACGGTTACGAGGTCGGCCACCTGCCCGACGACGTCGCGGGCACCCCCTACGACCTGGACTACACGGCCCTGGCCGCCGCGGAGGGCCACATCGCCCCCGACCTGCACGAGGTCGAGCGCTCCTGGCTGGCCGACACCATCGAGGTCGACTACCTGGTCGACGACTTCGGCGAGGTGCTGCCCGAGCGGGAGGCCGTCGCCGTCTCCAGCCTGTACGTGTCGGTGATGCGGCGCGACGACTTCACCGACATCGACACCTACTACGAGGTCATGGAGATCGAGAGGGAGAAGGAGTTCCACGACTCGCCCGCCCGGGAGCTGCCGGACGGCAACGGGCACTACAACGGGTCGACCGCGATCTTCTCCCCGGAGCCCGGGGTGGTCGTCTACCTCTCCTACGTGGACGACGCGTACTGGGCGCAGGTGGAGCAGAGCGAGGACCTCACCGCCGAGGGCGACCCGGAGGAGGTCCTGCGGATCGTCGAGGGCATCACCCCCGCCTGACCGGGGCCGGCCGCGGTCTTCACCGGCGTGACCGGCGCCGACCTCAGCGCGCTGCGGGCGGGCCGGTGGTTCCGGACTCCGAACCACTGAGGTCGGGCAGGCCCGCGGCCTCGCGCAGGCGGGCGTACTCCTCGGCGAGGGCGGCGAGCGTCCAGTGGGCGTTGCGGCCGCTGGGGTTGGGCAGCAGCCACACGCGGGTGCCGCCGATCGCCGCGTCCTGCGGCCCCACCCGGGCGCCCCGCACCCCGAACGCCGCGCGGTAGGCGGTCACGCCCAGCATCGCCAGCCACTCCGGCTCCCACTTGCGGACCTTGGCGCGCAGGAGCTCCGCGCCCTCGGTGTACTCCTCGGGGGTCAGCTCGTCGATGCCGCGGGAGGGGCGGGCCACCAGGTTCGTCAGCCCGAGCCGCCACCCGCGCAGCTCGCCCTCCCGCTCCGGGGGCAGCACCCGCGGGGTGAACCCCGCCAGGGCCAGGGCGGGCCAGAACCGGTTGCCCGGGCCCGCGAAGTGGTGCCCGCGCACGGCGGTGGTCAGGCCCGGGTTCACCCCGCAGAACACCACCTTCATCCCGGGCACGAGCAGGTCCGGCAGCAGCCGGTCGCGGGCCGCGTCCAGCTCGGCGCGGCTGAGACCGCCGACCCCGCGCAGCGGGCGGGCGCGGCGGCCGCGTTCGGGTGTGGTGGCGTCGCTCATCGGTTCCCCCTGTTCCCGTGTTCCACCGGGGCATCTACCCCCGGCCGCCGCGGGGAAAGCCGTTCCCCGTGGGTGACCGCCCCGACGAGGAATACGCATCAGGGCGCTTGCCAGCGGGGACGCCCCGCCGTGCCTCAGTACTCCTTGGGGTCCCAGCCCACGGCCGAGGAGCCCGCGAGGGCCAGGGCGCGGGTGGGCACCCGGCGCAGGAGGGCGTTGCGCACCGACTGCCGCCAGCCGCCGCCCAGGTCGGCGCCCACCTTGGCGATGAACGCGGCCTGCCGGGCGATGTTCCGGCACGCGGGGCGGCGTGCGGCGTCGAAGCGGTCCATCGCCTCCGCCTGGTCCGCGCCCTCCGCGACCGGGGCAGCGACCAGCGCGCCGAGCGCCACCGCGTCCTCCAGCGCGCTCGCCGCGCCCTGGCCCATGGTGGGCAGCGCCGCGTGCGCCGCGTCGCCGACCATCACGACCCGGCCCCGCGCATAGGTCGGCAGGCCGCCGCCCAGGTGGTACACGTCGTGCCGCATCAGGTGGGCCGGGTCGGTGCGCTCGATGAGGTCGACGACCTCCGGCGCCCAGCCGTCGAACCGGGCGCGGGCCGTCGCGAGCTCGTCGCCCAGGACCGCGCCCCGCGGGGCGCGCACGTAGCCGTACCAGTACAGCTCGGTGTCGCTCACCCGCATCACGCCGAACTCCGCGCCCGGCCCCCAGAACTCGAAGAGCCGCCCGTCGCGTCCGGTGTCCCGGACGAGCGCCCGCCAGCTGGTGCTGCCGCTGTACGTGGGCCGCACCCCCGGGAAGAGGACGCCGCGCACCGCGCTCCACATCCCGTCGGCGCCCACGACCAGGTCGGAGTCGGCGCGCAGCACCTCGCCGCCCGCCGGGTCCCGCCACCACACGGAGGCCCGCCGGCCGCCGGGCGCCCCCGCGGTCAGGTTGGTGACCCGGGCGCCCGGGACGACCTCCACACCGGCGGCGCGGGCCGTCTCGGCCAGGGCGGCGTGCAGGCGGCGCCGGTCGAAGCCGCGGATGGTGACGGCGTGGCGCACTTCCTCGATGTCGTCCGGGATGAGGAGGATCGGTCGGCCCTGCGTGTCGCGGAAACCCGTGCCGACGGTCGTGTGGCCCAGGGAGGCGAGGAAGCCGTCGTCCAGGCCCAGGGCGTTGAGGGCGGCGACGCCGTTGCGGGGGACGGCGACGCCCGTGCCGACCTCGGGTTCGCCGGTGCGGCGTTCGAGTACGGTCGTTCGCCATCCCGCCCGGGCGAGCGCGGTCGCGGCGGCCAGCCCCGCGATGCCGCCGCCGACCACCGTCGCCGTCAACGTGTTCCCGCTCATGATCCCCTCCACGCCTTGGTTCGCGCCCCACATTCAATACGATGGTAGTGGTAAGCGGGCGACTCCTATACTCGGCCCCATGCCACCCGCCAACCTGCGCCGCCGCCGCGCCCTCGCCGACGCCGCGATCGCGCTGCTGGCGGAGAAGGGCGCGCACGGCCTCACCCACCGGGCCGTGGAGGCCCGCGCCGGGGTGCCCGCCGGGACGGCCACCAACTACTTCCGGAACCGGGAGGCGCTGCTGGTCGCCGCCGCCGAACGGGTGCTGGAACTGCACTTCGCGGACATGGCGGCCGCGACGGAGGGGATGGCCGGGCCGACCGGGGCCGACGAGCTGATCGACATGATCGCCGCGTCGCTGTGGGGCGCGGCGACCGTGCTGCGGGACCGCTACCTGGCGATCTTCGAACTCCGGATGGAAGCGCGGCGGCGGCCCGCGCTGGAGGCGGTGCTGGGCCGGTTGGAGCGGACGGCGGTGGCCGACACCGTCGGGCTGCACGCGGCGCTGGGGACGTCGGTGTCGGAGGGGGCGGTGGCGAACCTGGCCACGCTGTACGGGGGAGCGCTGTTCACACTGGTCACCGGGCCGGTGGGGGCGTTCGACGAGGCGGGTGTGCGGGGGCTGGTGGCGGCGATGGTCCACGGCGCCCTGGACGCCGACCGCGACCGTACCGCCGACCCCGCCTGAGCGTGGCGGACCTCGGTTCCGACAGGGGTGTCGGTCGGGTCGGGTGCGCGCGGGAGCCGGCGGCGGCGATGACTTGCGGCGCCCTGGGCGCGGACCGCGACCCCGCCTGAGCGTGGCGGACCTCGGTTCCGACAGGGGTATCGGTCGGGTCGGGTGTGCGGGGCCGGTGACGGTGATGACCCGCGGGGCCGTGGGCGCGGACCGCGACCCCGACCGAGGGGCGGGGCGGTCGGCCGTGGGCGAGTGTGCCCGGAAACGGGGCCGGGGGTGTGCGATGGGTACCGGCACGGTCAGGCTCGCCGGGCCTCCCCCGGGCGGGGGAGAGGGCTCCCGCGCCCGGGGGAGGCGTCCCGGGGAGCCCGCCGGGAGTATGGCTGCGGGCGCCGCCGGTCGGCGGCGCCCGCGGGCGACGCGAACGGGGATACCGGACGATGACGGCACATGCGCGATCGACGCGGAACGGCGGCCCCGCGGCACCACCCCGTCCCACCTTCCGGGACCGGGCCGCCGGGGCGGCGGTGGCGGTGGGCGCGGTGGTGTTCGCGGCCTCCGGGCTGCTGCCGGGCGGGGAGTCCGGGACCGGAACGTATCTGCTGGTCAACCTGGTCGTGGTGGGTGCCATGGCGCTCGTCCTGTTCGGGCTCCCCGTGCTCCGCCTCCGGTACCGGGAGTCGCTGGGCCGCCCGGGCGCGTGGGGGAGCGGGCTGACCGCGGCCGGGCTCGTCGCGACCATGGCGGGGTGCCTGACCAACATCGTCGCCGGGTCGCTCACCGGGCAGGCCCAGGGTGTGGTGGCGGCCGTGGGGATCCCGGCGTGGATCCTCGCGCACCTGGTCTACGTCGGTGCGACGGTCCTGGGCCTGGCCTGCCTGCGGGTGTCCGCGGTACCGCGCCCGGTCGCGGCGGCGCTCATCGGCGGGCTGCCCGTGCTCGTCATCGGCGTGCTCTGCGGGCTGACCCTCGACGGCACGGCGGCCACGGTCGTCACCTGGGCGTCCACCGAGGGGCAGGTGGGCCTGGCCTGGCTGCTGGCCGGCGGATTCCTCCTGGCCGGGCGCCGCGACGGCGCGGAGTCGGGCCCCCGGGGCTGAACGCCGACGGCCCCCGG
>NZ_JBJJBV010000084.1:0-23256 GCF_045446735.1 Nocardiopsis protaetiae | reverse complement strand
CAAGCGCCGAGCCGATCGGAAGCATCCACCGACCACGGCCCCACGCGGAAAGGGTGGGGGCGGCGGATGCCGCTACTGGCCGAGCCGGTCCAGCAGAGCGTGGTACTCGTCCCAGAGCTCGCCCGGCAGGTGGTCGCCGAAGGTCTTGAAGAACTCGGGGACCAGGGCGGCCTCCTGCTTCCAGATCTCCGGGTCGACCGAGAGCAGGAACTCCAGGTCCTCGGCGGACAGGTCCAGGCCCTCGGTGTCGATGCCGCCCTCGGCCGGCAGCAGGCCGATCGGGGTCTCGACGGCGTCGGCGGTGCCCTCCAGGCGCTCGACGATCCACTTGATGACGCGGCTGTTCTCACCGAAGCCGGGCCACACGAAGCGGCCGCCGGCGTCCTTGCGGAACCAGTTCACGTAGAAGATCTTGGGCAGCTTGGCCTGGTCGGCGCCCGCGCCCACCTTGACCCAGTGGGCGAAGTAGTCGCCCATGTTGTAGCCGCAGAAGGGCAGCATCGCGAACGGGTCGCGGCGCAGCTCGCCCACGGTGCCCTCGGCGGCGGCGGTCTTCTCGGAGGAGACGTTGGCGCCCAGGTAAACGCCGTGCTGCCAGCTGAGGGACTCGGTGACCAGCGGCACCGCGGTGGCGCGGCGGCCGCCGAAGAGGATGGCGGAGATCGGTACGCCCGCCGGGTCCTCCCACTCGTCGGCGATGGTCGGGGCCTGCCCGGCCGGGGTGGTGAAGCGGGAGTTGGGGTGCGCGGCGGGCTCGGCGGACTCCGGCGTCCAGGCGCGGCCCTTCCAGTCCGTCAGGCGCGCCGGGGGCTCCTCGGTGAGGCCCTCCCACCACACGTCGCCGTCCTCGGTGAGGGCGACGTTGGTGAAGATGCTGTTGCCCCACAGGGTGTCGATGGCGTTGGCGTTGGTCTTCTCGCCGGTGCCCGGGGCGACGCCGAAGAACCCGGCCTCGGGGTTGATGGCGCGCAGGCGGCCCTCGGCGTCGAAGCGCATCCAGGCGATGTCGTCGCCGACGGTCTCGACCTTCCAGCCCGGGATGGTCGGCTGGAGCATGGCGAGGTTGGTCTTGCCGCAGGCGCTCGGGAAGGCGGCCGCGATGTAGTGGGTCCTCCCCTCGGGCGAGGTGACCTTGAGGATCAGCATGTGCTCGGCGAGCCAGCCCTCGTCGCGGGCCATCACCGAGGCGATGCGCAGCGCGTAGCACTTCTTGCCCAGCAGGGCGTTGCCGCCGTAGCCGGAGCCGTAGGACCAGATCTCCCGGGTCTCGGGGAAGTGCGAGATGTACTTGGTGGGGTTGCAGGGCCAGGCGACGTCCTCCTGGCCGGGCTCCAGCGGGGCGCCCACGGAGTGGACGGCCTTGACGAAGTCGCCGCGCTCCTCGATCAGGCGCAGGGCGGCGTCGCCCATGCGGGCCATGATGCGCATGGAGACGACGACGTACGGGGAGTCGGTGATCTCGACGCCGAGCTGGGAGATCTCGCCGCCCAGCGGGCCCATGCAGAAGGGCACGACGTACATGGTGCGGCCGCGCATGGAGCCCCGGAAGACCTCGCCGAAGGTGGCGCGCATCTCGTCGGGGGCGATCCAGTTGTTGGTGGGGCCGGCGTCCTCTTCGCGCTCGGAGCAGATGAAGGTGCGGTCCTCGACGCGCGCCACGTCCGTGGGGTCGGAGGTGCAGTAGAAGCTGTTGGGGCGCTTCTCGGGGTTGAGCCGTTTGAAGGTGCCCTGCTCGACGAGCAGGTCGGTGAGCCGGGTCCACTCCTCGTCGGAGCCGTCGCACCAGACGACGTTGTCGGGCCGGGTCAGTTCCGCGACCTCGCGAACCCAGGACACCAGTTCTTCGTGGGAGGTCGGGGCGACGCCCAGATCAATACCGACGGTCACAGCGGCTCCTTTGTGAATCGAGACCCTCGCATCATGAACGACGCTCCCCCGAGCTGACCAATTGGTATAGGCCAATGGTCTAAAGCTGTGGGGTTTCGGGATCGGATTCCACTGCGCTGTAAGGCTTCCCGGTGCTGCACCGGTGTGTCGGAAGGGGCCGTGGTGACGGGTGTTCCACTCCTGGTGGAACCTGATTCCCCCGAAGGGGCGGGGAAGAGCCGCTCCGGGGGCGACACGGGGTGTGGTTCGTCACACACGGCCCCGGTCCGGTGCCGTTCCACCCGTGGGACGTCGGGTGGACCAGCGTCCGGGGTCCCGGGCTCCGGCCTGCGGAGATCCCGGAACCCCGGTGCACGGCGGCGTCGCGGCCGTCAGCGGCGCCGTCAGTGCCGCCGTCAGCGGCGCGGAGTCGCGGCCGTCAGCAGTCGCGGCCGCCGTTGATGCAGTCGACCATCTCGGCCATCACCCCGCCGGGCATGACGTTGATGTGGTCGGAGTGGTCGGTGAGCGGGTTGCGCCCCTGGTCCGGGAACCCGTCGAGGGCGAAGTTCGGCCCCTCGGGCACCTCGTAGACCAGGGTGTGCCGCAGTTGCGGCACGGCCGTGAAGCCGTCCGGGCAGGACCCGTCCTCCTGGGCGAACGCGGTGTGCGAGCGCTTGTCCGCGCTCGTGAAGTCGGCGCCGTTCCAGCAGCCGGGGAACTCCAGCACGCGCACGACGTCGGAGCCCTCCGGGCACAGCGGGTAGCGGTCCGGGAAGGCCCGGTCCTCGAACCCGGTGCAGGTCCACTGGGCGTTGGCGTTGACCCCCTCGGCCGTGACGGCCCGGGCGTTGCCGGTGATGACCTGGAGGAACTCCGGCATGGCGGTCACCGGCCCGCGCGCGTTGCCGAAGAACTCGATGGTCGCCGCGGACGGGACGATGATGCTGCCGGTGTTGCCGTCCAGGCCGCCGCCCGACTGGTCGGCGTCCTCGCCCACACCGGTGAGGTCGCGCAGCACCGGCCAGAAGTGCATGGACCGGTCGTCGTTCGGGCAGGTGGTGTCGCCCTGGGCGAGGATCGCGTTGTTGGCGTCGACGTCCTCGGTGAACCGCTGGACGTCGATGTTGCCGACGTAGTCGTGGGTGTGCTGGGCGCCGTGGGCGACGCCCGGGGCGACGATGACGTTCTCGGAGTTGTGCACCCCGATGTCGTTGACGCCGCAGTCGATGGTGAAGGTGCCGGTGGAGGCGTTGCCGTCCGGCTCGGGGCGGGCGGGGGCCGGGGGCGCCTCCTCGATGGGGACGAAGAAGGAGGGGTCGGGGGCGGGGACGGGCTCGTCGCCGTGGTCCCCGTGGTCTCCCCCACCGTCGTCCGGAGCGGTGGGCTCGGCGCTGGGTTCGGCGGGGGGCGGGGTGGTCGGGCGGCCGCCGCGGTGTCCGCCGTGGCCGCCTCCGTAGCCGCCGTGGCCACCGCCCCGCCACCAGGAACCCACCAGGGTCCCCTCCTGCGGCGGGTCCGCCACCGTGGCGGTGAGGGCGAGTCCTCCCAGGATCAGGAGGGCCGTCGCCACCATGGCAGGCAGGCGCATTCGCATACGTTTTCGGGGTCGTTCGTCCATGGGTGATGCAACTCCTCATGTGCGGGCGCGCGGGCCGGGGGCGGCACGCGCGGGGACGGGCGCTCGCCGGATCAGGGCTCCGGGCGCCGTTCGGGGGGACGGGGCTCGGGAAGCGCCCCGTAGTCGACCAGGCCGGTGCTCTCCAGCAGCGTCATGTGGCGCATCACCATGAGGATCGCGTGCTGGCAGAACGAGCGGATCAGGTCGTTGCGGGTCCCGGCGCGCACGTCGGCCAGGACCATCAGGACGTTGCCGTGCGCGAAGCGCAGGCGGTCGGCGAACGTCCGGTCCCAGGCGGCGCCGGACAGCCCGGAGAGCTCGTCCATCCAGCGCTGCTGGTCGTCGCTGGGGGCGCTGGGCAGGCGGACGTCCAGGCGGGCGGCCACGTCGCGGACCTGCTCGTCCATGAGCATGTGGTCGTCGGCGATGGTCGCGCCCACCTCCAGGACCCGGGGGCTCTGGCCGCGGTCGGCGGCCTGCTGGCCCACGGGGATCTCCCACAGCCCGGCCTGGCGCACCTTGATCAGCATGTCCACGTCGGCCGGGCCCAGCGGGCCGTACTCGGTGGCGGTCCAGTCCCGCCAGAAGACCCCGGAGACGCTGGTGGCTCCGTTGGGCAGGATCATGAAGACCGTCAGCGTCGTGACCAGCAGGAATCCGATGACGCCTGCCAGTTCGACGGTGCGGGGCGCGTTGCGGCGCAGCCTGCGAACGGTCGTGACGCGGTCGCGGACGGCGGTCATCGGACTCAGTCCCCGGAGCGGCGGATGTAGTCGCCGCCGGAGCCGCCGTCACCGCCGCCGGTGGTGGCGCCGGCCGGTCCCCCGGCCGCGCTGATGGCGTACCAGGTGTCGCCCACGGCCTGGCCGTTGACGTCGCCCGGGGCGGCGTCGCCCGCGTAGGTGTACAGCGGGCGGCCGTCGTAGGTGACCTGGGGGCCGCCGTCCTCGCGGGGGATCGAACCGACGAGGTCGGCCGACAGGTCGCCGCCGACCCGGGCGGCGGAACCGGCGCCGTCCGCGGTGCGCAGCGGCGGCCAGGTCTCGGCGCACTCGCCGGCGCAGGCCGAGGATTGGGCCGTGTCCTCGGTGAACAGGTACAGCGTGTTCCCGTTCCCATCCGTGATGAGGGATCCGAGCACGTCGTTCTCAGTGGTTCCGAGTTCCGGAACGCTTTCGGTGCCCGATTCGTGTTCTCCGTGGGTTTCCTCGGCCTGTTCGGCGCCTTCGGAGCCGTATCCGGACGCTGAGCCCTGTTCGTCCGGAGTGCCTTCGGGACCCGTGGAGCAGCCGGTCAGTGCGAGTAAAACCGCAGCTCCCAGGCCTATCAGCGGGGTGGTGCAGCGGGTCATGGGCATCCCATCCAGCGATCGGTTACCTAACCTTTTTGCGAGCGTGACCGCTCGGTGATGGGAAAGTATGGCCCCTCCGCAAGCAACATCGCAGCGAAACAACGGCCGATCACGGCCGCATAACGCACTTGAACAGCCCTTTCTCGGGAGAAAAAAATTTCCGACACCGAGAACCTTTCCGGTGGTAAGTAAAGAAATCCGGAGAACCCCTCCACCGGCGGCCGTTCCGGTGCTACGTTCATGCGCTGACGGGCCCTGCGGCCCCTGCGCCGCGTCTCTCCCAGGGCCATGCCTCCCCCCTGCCCGAAGGGGCGTCATGTTCGATCGCTTCCGGCGTTCCCGGGGCCCGCTGTCCCCGCCCCGCCCCCGCCCCCGCCGCACCATCTCCGCCCGCTCCGACCGGCGCGTCCGCACCCGGCTGTGGCCGCCGCTGCTGATCGGCGTCGTGGCCGCCAACACCCTGCTGGCCCTCACCGCCCCCGGCCACACCGTGGTGCTGCGCCACGTCCAGGACGTGCTGTGGACCTACTCCGGCGTGTTCGCCCTGGTCGGCCTCACCGTCGCGACCGCGCTCGGGCTGGCCGCCGCCGACCGGCTCGTCGCCACCCCGCGCGACCGGCTGCTGCTCCAGGCGACGCACCGCTCCATCGCGCTGGTCTCGGTGGGCTTCCTCATCGCGCACATCGTGCTCCAGATCGCCTTCACCGGCCTGGTCCCCTGGAACGTCCTGGTGCCGCTGGGGGTGGACCCCGCGGTGGCCTGCGGGATCATCGCCACCGACCTGCTCCTGATCATCACCGTCACCGGGATGCTGCGCGGCATGTTCGCCGGCGGCGGCCGCCCGTGGATGTGGCGGGCCGTGCACCTCAGCGCGTACCTGTGCTGGCCGCTCTCCATGGTGCACGGGCTCACCGCGGGCCGCAGCGCCCCCGGCTGGGTGGTGGTCTGCTACCTGCTGTGCCTGCTCGCGGTGTGCGCGGCGCTCATCCTGCGGCTCGTCGTCACCGTGCGCCCGCGCCCGGTCCCCGAACAGCCGCGCGCCGACTCCGAGCTGCTCACGCCGCCGGTCGGCACCACCGAGAGCGTCGTCCGCGACGAGCTGGCGTTCTGGTCGTCGATGCGCAGCGGGGACCGCCGATGAAGACCCTCAGCCTCGGCGAGCCCCGGCTCACCCTCGGCCTGGACCGGTACCGGCGGGTGTCCCACGACGCCCACCGGGCGCTGCACGGCACCCTGCCCGACCTGGGCGCCGACGACCTCATCACCCTCACCGGGATGGGCGGCCTGCGCGGGCGCGGCGGCGCCGGGTTCCCGTTCGCGCGCAAGTTCCGGGCCGTGCAGACGTCGGTGGCCCGGCGCCAGGCCGGGGCCCGCGTCGTGGTCAACGCGACCGAGGGCGAACCCGGCAGCGCCAAGGACGCCATGCTGCTCACCCGCGCCCCGCACCTGGTGCTGGACGGCGCCGAGCTGGCCGCCCGCGCCCTGGGCGCGCCCCAGGTGATCGTGGGGATCGCCGACCGCGGGACCCGCGGCTCGGACGTCGACCCGGTGAGCGAGTCGCTGCGCGAGGCGGTCGCCGAGCGCAGCGCGGTCTCGGTCGTCGGGTTCCGGGTGGTGCGGATGCCGCACCGGTTCGTGTCCGGGCAGAGCGGCGCCCTCATCCAGGGGGTCAACGGCCGGATCCCGCTGCCCCCCGGCACCCCGGTGCGCGCCAGCGAGACCGGTGTGGACGGGCTGCCGACGCTGCTGTCCAACGCCGAGACCTACGCCCAGCTGGCGCTGCTCGCCTCCGGCGGGGCCGACGCCTACGCCTCGGTGGGCACCGCCGACCAGCCCGGGACGGTGCTGCTCACCGTGGGCGGGGACACGGTGGTGGAGGCCCCGGCCGGGACCCCGCTCGTCCACGTGCTCGGGGTGTGCGACGCGCCGCCCGCCCAGGCCGTGCTCGTCGGCGGGTACCACGGGTCCTGGCTGGACCCGCCCACCGTGGCCCGGGCCCGGCTGTCCCGGAGCCAGATGTCCGAGGCCGGGGGCACCCTGGGCGCCGGGATCATCCTCCCGCTGGCCGAGGGCGTGTGCCCGCTCGGCGAGTCCGCGCGGGTGCTGCGGTACCTGGCGCGGGAGAGCGCGGCGCAGTGCGGGCCGTGCGTGCGCGGTCTGCCCGCGCTGGCCGACGCGTTCACCGCGCTCATCGCCGGGGAGGGCGACCCGGCCGCGGCCGCCGCGGCGGCGGGCATCGGCGATGGCAAGGGGGCGTGCGCGCACCCCGACGGGACGGCCGTGTTCGCGCGCAGCGCGCTGAAGGTGTTCGCCGAGGACGTCTCCCGGCACGCGCTCGGCGGGAGCTGCGGGCGGCCGGTGCGCGGGCTGCTGCCGATGCCCGGCGGCAAGCCCGAGCCGCGGCCCCGGCTGTCGATCGACTGGTCGCGCTGCGACGGCCACGGCCTGTGCGCCGAGCTGCTGCCGGACCTGATCCGGCTGGACGCCAACGGCTACCCGGAGGACCCCGACCTGCCGGTCCCGGCCTTCCGCGAGGCCGAGGCCGACCGGGCCGTCCGCATGTGCCCGGCCCTGGCCCTGCGGGTCAAGGGGTAGGGGCTGGGGCCGGGGACCGGGGTGTCCTAGCGCAGTATGGCGACCGGGCCGCGGGCGCCGTGCAGGACCGAGTGGCTGACCGAGCCCAGCAGCAGGCCGCGGAACCCGCCGCGGCCGCGCGAGCCCACCACGATCAGGTCGGCGGGGGTGGCCTCCTCCAGCAGGGCGACCACCGGGTGGGCGCGCACCACCCGGGTGCTCACCGACACCTGCGGGTGGCGCAGCCGGGGGTCGGCCAGCTCCTCGGCCAGGGACTGGCGGGCCGCCTCGGCGGCGGTGGTGTCGTCGAACAGCTCCGGCGGGATCGGCCCGGTGGCGGCGGCGAACGCCACCAGCGGCTGCCAGGCGCTCACCGCGACCAGCTCGGTCTCGGCGAACGCCGCCTGGGCGAACGCGAAGTCGACGGCCCGGCGGCTGGGCTCGGACCCGTCGATGCCGACGATGACCCGGCCGCGGACGCCGTGCGCGGCGGCGTGTTCGTGCGGGAGCACCACCACCGGCACCGGGGAGCGGGCGGCCAGCTCGATGCCCACCGAGCCGACGAACGCGGCCACGATCCCGCGCAGGCCGCGCGAGCCCACCACCACGGCGACCGCGCCCTCGGCGGCGGCCTCGGCCAGCAGCGCGTCGACGGGGCGGGCGTAGGACAGGCGGGTCCGCACCCGCAGTTCGGGGAAGAGCCGCGAGATCCAGTCGGCGGCGTACGCCAGCAGGCGTTCGGCGTCGCCGGTGTCGGCCTCGTCCGGGGGGACGTCGAGGCGGGTGTGCGACCCGAACACCCCGACGGAGGTGAGGGCGCCGGCCGCGGCAACGATCCGCACGCCGAGCCCGCGCAGCACCGCCTGCTGCGCCGCCCACTCCAGCGCGTGGCGGCTGGAGTCGGTGCCGTCGACCCCCACGATCACCCACCGTGTCGTGGTCGGATCGTCCATCGTGCGCACTCCTTCTCCGGCCGGGCCGTCCGTCCGTACCCGTATTCTCCGTTCTCTGCATGATGCCGCGCCCAGGGGTGCCCGTGGATAACGGTGACGCCGCGAGTTGGCCGACGCGCGGTCACCCGAAGGGTGACGGTGCGCCCCCTGGGGCATAAGGTCCCCGAACCGACCGGTGTGACCGGGAGCATCCGCGGATCCTCCGTCCGAGAGACGTGGAGGGGGCTTCGGGTGAGAACGGAGGGTGGGATGTCTTACTCGGGACATTGGCACTGGGACTACAGGGACGGCCGGGTCGCCGCCGTCGCCGCCGCGATCGTGTACAGCATGTGGACGCTGGAGGTCCTGCTGCCCGGCGGGAGCGCCGTGGAGGGCGCGCTGGCCGACCCGGAATCGGTGTTCGGCCGGTTCCTGGACAGCGCCCACCGCACCGGGTCGATCCTGGTGGTGCTCGCCGCGGTGCTGGGCCTGACCCTGGGCGCCCGCCGGACCGGCCGCTGGCTGACCGTGTCCTGGTGGTCGATGGCCGTGTTCGGCACGGCCTCCTTCGTCGCCTCGCTCCTGCCGGGCCGCTGCGTGGTCTCCACGGACGTGGCCTGCGCCTCGGAGGCGCTGGCCGAAGGCGTGGGCGGGGCCACCGCCGCCCAGCCGGTCATCGCGACCGTCACGATCCTGGCCGCGCTGACCGGCGCGGTGACCCTCGCCCTGGACCGCCGCAGGGCCGCCGACCCGGCCTGGCTCTGGGCCGCCGCGGTCGCCGCCCTCCAGGCGCTGGCCGCCGTCGCCGTCCTGGTGCTGGCCGTCCGGGTCTCCGGCGGCGACGGCGACCCGGGCGTCGCCCTGGGCTTCCTGGAGCGCGCCCACCTGGTCACGGTCGCCCTCTGGCTGCTCACCGCCGGCGTCCTGCCCGGCCCCTGGAAACGCTCCGGCACCACCCGCCCCACCCCCGTCACCCGCTGACGGGCTCCTGGGCGAGGGGGGTGGGGAGGGGGCGGGAGTGGACGACGTGGAGGGTGCTGACGGCGCGGGTGAGGACGACGTAGAGGCGGTTGAGGCCGCGCTCCTCGGCTTCGGCGATGGCGGCGGGTTCGGCGACCACGACCGCGTCGAACTCCAGGCCCTTGGCCAGGCCCGCCGGGACGGCGACCAGGCGGGCGGCGTCCAGGCCGGTGTCGTCGCCCAGGACCGGGACGTCCAGGCCCTGGGCGGCCAGCTTCTTGAGCAGGGCGGGCAGGTCGGCGTCGGCGGCGATGAGGCCCACCGAGCCCTCGCCCTCCAGGGCGGTGCGGCAGGCCGCGGCCACCTGGGCCGCCAGGTCGTCGGCGGGGGTGAGGCGCAGTGAGCCCGGGGCGCGGCGGACCGCGACGGGCGCGCCCAGGCCCTTGGCGATGGTCGGCAGCAGCCGGGCGGCGAAGTCGATGATCTGCGCGGGCACCCGGTAGCCCCGGTCCAGGACGCTCAGGTGCCCGGTGGGCTTGCCCAGGTGTTCCAGGAGTGTGGACCAGGTGCGGATCGCGGACGGGCTGGTGCCCTGGGCGATGTCGCCCAGGACGGTGAGCGATCCGGACTCGCAGCGGCGGCCGATGGCGCGGCACTGCATGGGGCTGAGGTCCTGGGCCTCGTCCACGACGATGTGGCCCAGGCCGGCGGGCCGGTCGATGAGCGAGGCGGCCTCGTCGACGAGCGCCAGGTCCTCCACCGACCAGCGGGCCGACTTGGGTCCGCGCGGCTTTCCGGGCAGCAGGACCGCGGCCTGCTCCTCGGCGGTGAGGATCCCGTCGGCGGCCCGGGCCAGCCTCTCGGGGTCGGTGAGCAGGCCGAGGATCTGGGCCATCGGCTCCACCTTGGGCCACAGGGCCGTCACCGTGGAGCGGACCGCCGGGTCGCGGCGGACCTGCTCGTGGGTGCGGTCGTCGCAGACCTCCCCCTCGGACTCCATGAGGGTGAGCACCGTGTGCGCGATCCGGTGGGACAGCAGCTCGCGCCCCGAGCCGTAGGCGACGCCGCGCCCGGCCAGCTCCTCCAGCAGGGGACGCAGGTCCTCCGGGTAGAGCCGCCAGCGGCGCGAGCCGCGGCGGACCATCAGCGCCTCGGCGGGTTCGCGCAGGTGGGACCAGAGGTCGCGGCGGATCACCTCGGCCATGCGGGCGTCGCCCTTGACCCGGGCGGCGAAGGGCTCCTCCACCCGGCGCACCCACCCGGCGGCGGGCCGGAACCGGTCGGGCAGCCCGGCGGTGACCAGGTCCTCGACGGTGGTCTGGGAGACGTCGACCTCGCCCAAAGCGGGCAGCACGTTGCGGATGTAGGACAGGAACGACCGGTTGGGCCCGATGATCGCCACGCCCGCCCGGGAGAGGCGTTCGCGCTCGGTGTACAGCAGGAACGCGATGCGGTGCAGGCCCACCGCGGTCTTGCCGGTGCCCGGCGCCCCCTGCACGCACAGGGTGGTGCCCAGCGGGGCGCGGACCAGGTCGTCCTGCTCGGGCTGGATGGTGGCGACGATGTCGCGCATCGGTCCGGTGCGGGGCCGCTCGATCTCGGCGGACAGCAGGTCGCCGGGCCGCTCGTCGGCCGCGGGGGCACCGGTCAGGTGCTCGTCCTCGAACGCGGTGAGCACCACCTCCGGGTCCCGGCGCGGCCCGTGGTCCACGGTGGTGAACCCGTACCGGCGGCGCACCCGGACGCGCATCCGGTCGGTGGGCGAGGCCCGGTAGTAGGCGACGCTGATCGGCGCCCGCCAGTCCAGGACCATGGGACGCCCCTGCGGGTCGTGGACGTGGCGGCGGCCCAGGTGGATCCGGTCGGCCTCCCGGCCGTCCTCTCGGCCGTCCTCTCGGTCCGTGTCCTCGTCGAGGAACACGGTGCCGGGGTCGAAGTCGAGGCGGCCGAAGAACAGCGGCGCCCCGGGCATGTCGGCGAGCGCGGCCAGGCGGCGCTGCCGCCCGCGGTGGAGCGCGGCGTTGGTGACCTTGTCGTTGACGACGTCGCCGAGCATCAGCTCGGTGCCCTCGACCTCGTCGCGCATCGCCTTGAGGGCGGCGCGGGCGGCGGCGAGGGCATCGCGTTCGGCGACCAGTTCGGGGTCGGCGGGCCCGGTCGTGGAGTCGGTCGTGGGATCGGTCGTGGTCATGCGGACCTCGGAGGGATCGACGGGACACGGCACGGCCTCGCGCGTGCGCGGGTCCCGCCCCGGTCGCCTGTGATCAGGCCCGGTTCGTTCCGATCCTCGTGAAGCGCACGGCGTTCCCTGCGGGGGTGGGCCGTGGAGAGAAAGAAGGACCAGCGTACCCGCGCCCGGGCGTGCCCGGGCCGCCCGTCGGGCCGCCCACCCGTCCGTCAGGTCTTGCGCAGGCGGACCCGGCTGATCCGGTGGTCGTCCCCCTTGAACAGGACGAGGGTGGCCCGCCCCCGGGTGGGCCGGATGTTCTCGACGAGGTTGACCTCGTTGATGGTGCGCCAGGTGTTGGCCGCGAACTCCAGGGCCTCCTCCTCGCGGATGGTGGTGGCCATGTGGTGGAAGTAGGAGCGCGGGTCGGAGAAGGCCGTGCGGCGCAGTTCCCGGAACCGGTCCAGGTACCAGTTGCGGATGTTGTCGACCTTGGCGTCGACGTAGATCGAGAAGTCGAAGAAGTCGGACACGGCGAGCCGCCCGGCGGTGGCGGGCTGGAGCACGTTGATGCCCTCGACGATGAGGATGTCCGGGCGGTGCACGGTCTGCCGCTCGCCGGGGACGATGTCGTAGTTCAGGTGCGAGTAGACGGGGATGTCGATGCGGTCGGCCCCCGCCTTCATCTCCGAGACGAACCGGACCAGGGCGCGCCGGTCGTAGCTCTCGGGGAAGCCCTTGCGGCGCATGAGGCCGCGCGCTTCGAGCACCGCGTTGGGGTGGAGGAAGTTGTCGGTGCTGACCAGTTCCACGTCGGGGTGGTTGGGCCACTGGGCCAGCAGGGAGCGCAGCAGGCGCGCGGTGGTGGACTTGCCGACCGCGACGCTTCCCGCCACGCCGATGATGAACGGGGAGGGCCGGTCCGACTCGCCGAGGAAGCCGCGGACGGCGGCGTGCCGCTGCTGGGTGGCGCCGACGTACAGGTTGAGCAGCCGGGACAGGGGCAGGTAGATGTCCCGCACGTCCTCCAGGGACGTCGGGTCGGTCGTACCGCGCAGCCGGGCGAGCTCGGCCTCGGTCAGGGAGAGCGGAGTGGCGGCCCGCAGAGCCGCCCAGGCCTCCCGGTCCAGTTCCACGTACGGCGTGGAGACGCCGTTCTTCGTCGGGTGGGACACGAATGACCACCCTAGACGAGGGCCTCGACCGGTCCGGGCGGCCGGGTGCGGGTAAGCCCGAAGCCGGGGAGGAACGTGGCTGAAACCACACGTTCACATGCTGCTCTCCAGTCCGTCCCCCAAGATTTTTTTGGCCGGGTGCGGACGCGTGGAATCGGTCCCACTCGGACCCCCCACACGCCCCCCACCTGCGCGGTCTACCCGTGGTACACCAAATGGTCTATACCGTTACCTGCGAAAACGACCATTGGTATCAGTCGGTGGTTGGTCGATTCGCTGTCCTTTTTGGCCTACGCTGGCGGCCATGTGCGGAATCGTTGGCTACGTCGGGCCGCAATCGGCGCTCCAGGTCGTCGTGGACGGCCTCGCGAGGTTGGAGTACCGCGGATATGACTCCGCGGGTGTCGCCGTGCTGGGCGAGGGCGCCCTGCACACCGAGAAGCGGGCGGGCAAGCTCGCGAACCTGCGCGGTGCCCTGGAGGAGCACCCCATCGCCGGAGAGGGTGCGGGCATCGGCCACACCCGGTGGGCCACCCACGGTGCCCCCAACGACGTCAACGCCCACCCCCACGTCGACAACGACAAGCGGGTGGCGGTCGTCCACAACGGCATCATCGAGAACTTCGCCGCCCTGCGGCTGGAGCTCGAAGACCTGGGCTGCAAGTTCCTGTCCGAGACCGACACCGAGGTGGCCTCCCACCTGCTCAGCACCGAGCTGGCCAAGCGGGACGACAAGGACCTGGCCGCCGCCATGCGCGCGGTGTGCAAGCGCCTGGAGGGCGCCTTCACCCTGGTCGCCGTCTCCGTGGACGACCCCGACCTCGTGGTCGCCGCCCGCCGCAACTCGCCGCTGGTCGTCGGCCGCGGCCAGGGGGAGAACTTCCTGGCCAGCGATGTGGCCGCGTTCATCGCCCACACCCGCGAGGCGGTCGAGCTGGGCCAGGACCAGGTCGTGGAGCTGCGCCCGGACTCGGTACGCGTCACCGACTACGACGGCGTCCCCGTCGAGGTCAACGAGTACCACGTGGACTGGGACGCCTCCGCCGCCGAGAAGGGCGGCTTCGACTACTTCATGCTCAAGGAGATCGTCGAGCAGCCGCGCGCGATCGCCGACACGCTCCTGGGCCGCCTGTCCGTGGACGGCGAGCTGACCCTGGACGAGATGCGCCTGTCCCCGGAGGACCTGCGCTCGGTCGAGAAGATCGTCATCATCGCCTGCGGCACCTCCTACCACGCGGGCCTGATCGCCAAGTACGCCATCGAGCACTGGTGCCGCATCCCGTGCGAGGTCGAGGTGGCCAGCGAGTTCCGCTACCGGGACCCGATCCTGGACCGGCAGACCCTGGTCATCGCGATCTCCCAGTCGGGCGAGAGCATGGACACCCTGATGGCGGTCCGCTACGCCCGCGAGCAGCGCGCCAAGGTGCTGGCGATCTGCAACGTCAACGGCTCCACCATCCCGCGCGAGTCCGACGGCGTGCTGTACACGCACGCCGGCCCGGAGGTCGGGGTGGCCGCCACCAAGACCTTCCTGACCCAGCTGGCCGCCTGCTACCTCATCGGCCTGTACCTGGCGCAGGTGCGCGGGCTCAAGTTCGGCGACGAGATCGACGCCGTGATCGCCCAGCTGGCCACCATGCCCGAGCAGGTGGAGAAGGTGCTGGACACGGTCGAGCCGGTGCGCGAGCTGGCCCGGTCGCTGTCGGACGCCGACACCGTCCTGTTCCTGGGCCGCCACGTCGGCTACCCGGTGGCGATGGAGGGCGCGCTCAAGCTCAAGGAGCTCGCCTACATGCACGCCGAGGCGTTCGCGGCGGGCGAGCTCAAGCACGGGCCGATCGCGCTGATCGAGGACGGTCTGCCGGTGGTCGTGGTGGTGCCCTCGCCGCAGGGCCGCAGCGTGCTGCACGACAAGATCGTGTCGAACATCCAGGAGGTGCGCGCCCGCGGCGCCCGCACCATCGTGATCGCCGAGGAGGGCGACGAGTCGGTGCGCCCGTACTCGGACGTCCTCATCGAGATCCCGGCGGTGCCGACCCTGCTCCAGCCGATCGTGGCGACCGTGCCGATGCAGGTGTTCGCCTGCGAGCTGGCGCTGGCCAAGGGCAACGACGTGGACCAGCCGCGCAACCTGGCCAAGAGCGTGACCGTGGAGTAGTTCCGCGGGTTCGGTGGGGAGGGCGCGTCCAACGGGGTCGGACGCGCCCTTCCGCGTGCGCGGGGCGGCCCGGCAGGCGGCTCGGCAGGAGGTTCGGGGGGGCGGCCCGGCAGGCGGATCAGGGCGGCTCGACGGCCCGCTCAGCGGGCGGCGGTGCGGGTCCCGGCGTGCGCGGCGACCGCCGAGGCCAGGTCGGTGTGGGTGGGCAGCAGGGTGTGCAGGTTCAGCACGTCGAGGATGCGCGAGAGCTGGCGGGGCGGGCAGGCCAGGGCCAGGTGGTGGTGCTCGCGGGTGGTCACGCGCATCGCGTTGATGAAGGCGTTGACGCCGGAGGCGTCGATGAACTCCACCGCGGACAGGTCGACGACGACGCAGCCCTGCGCGGCGGCGGCCGCGATGGCGGCGTACGCGGTCTCGGCGGTGGCGATGTCCAGCTCGCCGCCGAGCGCGACGACGGTGGCGCCGTCGCAGATGAACCTGTCCCGTCCCGTGTCCAGCACGTCCACGCCTCGTTCCCCGCGTCGGAAAACTTCCCCTGTCGGACGCGATCGGTCGAATACCGACATGCGCTGACAGCCTACTCTGCTCCGGGACTCGGCAGAGTGGACCAAAGACAGGGATGCGGGGCCGCGGTACCGGGACGGACCTGCGACCGGGAGGGTACCCGTCGGGAAGGTGCCCGTCGGGAGCGGGTCGGGCGGGAGGGCGTCAGTCCTGTCCGCCGCAGACGGCCCAGACCACCTTGCCGCCGCGGACCGGGGTCCAGCCCCACTCACCGCTGAACGCGGCGACCAGGCTCAGGCCGCGGCCGGACTCGGCGAAGTGGTGGGCGTCCACCTTGTGGGGTGCGCGTTCGCTGGTGTCGGCGACCAGGCAGGCCACCCGCCCGGGCTCCTCGATCCGGCTCAGCCGCACCACGATCGGGGTGGTCCCGGGGTCGCGGTCGGGGGCGAGCGCGTGGCGACAGGCGTTGCCGACGAGCTCGGAGAGCACCAGCCGGACGTCGTCGAGGGCCTCCGCCAGGCCCCACCGGTCCAGGGCCGGGTCGGCGAGCCGGCGGGCCGCCCCGACGGAGTCGGGGACCGAGGAGAAGGCACCGATGACGTGCTCGGAGGTGCGGTCGACGCGGCCCAGTGGTGTGCCGCCCAGCGGATCCGCCCAGGGGCCGCCCGGGAGTCGGGGGGCTGCGGCCAGGGAGGGACGCCAGGATGCCCCGGAGTGCCGCTCCGACGACATCAGCTCTGCGTTCATCACGGTCCTCACGAGTGGTGATGCGGGTTCGCTCGGCCTTGCCTGCGGTGGCATCGTGTCTTACGGATGTAAGCCACAGATGCACGTGCAGATCAACGCCCGGCAAGCCTATAGGACGAACAGCCCTTATTGGTAGATCCTCTTCCAAGAATTCACAGACGGGCATCCGGGTTTACAGTCGACACAGAAGCCACCGGAACGTCAGCCCCGAACCCCTGTTCCCAGCGGAATGGGCTCGGTATACTGAGCGGTCGCTTGCGTCAAAGCCGCTACAGGGAGGCGATGTGGTCGCCGATCACGCAGAGAACTTCCAGGTCACCCGGGATTTCCTGGCGAATTCCAGTGGTGGGCCGACCGTCCTGCGCATTCTTCTCGGAACGCAGCTCCGGAAGCTGCGCCAGGACAAGAGGATTTCCCGGGAGGACGCCGGATACGCCATCCGCGCCTCCCACGCCAAGATCAGCCGCATGGAGCTGGGCCAGGTCAGCTTCAAGCACCGCGACGTGGAGGACCTGCTCAAGCTGTACGGCGTGACCGACGCCGGCGAGCGCGAGGCGCTGCTCGGCCTCATCACCAGCGCCAACGCCCAGGGCTGGTGGCACAAGTACAGCGACGTGCTGCCGAACTGGTTCGGCGTCTACGTGGGCCTGGAGGAGGCCGCCTCGGTCATCCGTACCTTCGAGGTGCAGTTCATCCCCGGCCTGCTCCAGAGCGAGGGCTACGCACGCTCGGTGATCCGGCTGTCCCGAACGGCCACCTCCGAAGAGGACATCGACAGTCGTGTGCAGATGCGCATGCACAGACAGCGCAGATTCACCGAGAACGAGGGTCCCCGCCTGTGGGCGGTCATCGACGAGGCCGTGCTGCACCGGCCCTTCGGCGACGCCGCCGTGATGCGCGGGCAGATCGAGCACCTCATCGAGATGTCCCGCCGGCCCAACATCACCGTCCAGATCGCGACGTTCGCCATGGGCGGGCACCCGGCGGCCGGGGGGCCGTTCAGCATCCTGCGCTTCCCCACCCCGCAGCTGCCCGACGTGGTCTACCTGGAGCAGCTGAGCAGCTCGCTGTACTTCGACAAGTTCGAGGACACCAGCCTCTACGCGCAGACGATGGACCACCTGGCCACCCAGGCCCCGCAGCCCTCGGCCACGGAGGGGATCCTGCGCTCGTTCCTGGAGCGCTACCGGGACTGACCCGCCGCACCCCCGCCGCCCCGACACCGGCGCCGCGTCCAGGCGTCCCGCACCCACCGTCCCTCCCCGGCACCCCGCCCGGTGCCCCGAGCACAACCCACATCCCCCGGCCCTCTTCCCAACGCCCGGTACCGCTCCGCGTCCGGGCGTTAGCCGTGCGCGCACACCTGTGCGGTCGTGATGACCGGCTTCGGCCACGACTGGGAAACGATCATGCGTCGGCGAACCCCCCGTCCGAACCCCGGCGTTAGCGGTGACATGCACGTCCTCACCCCCGGGTCTTGCATATGTACTTACCGACGTAATCACGTATGCACGTGCATGGGCTAGTCTCTGGATGCGCACCGAGGACGGAACGGTACATCGGGGAAGATCTCTCCCCAAGCCTCCGACCGACCCGGTGATCCCGGCACGAGCGCCCCCGACGTGTCGGCGGCGCAGCGCGTGGACACCCCGCTCACACGTCCCCCGAAGTTCCAGGAGGTCGAGATGCATCCCATCTACAACGGCGTTCCGGCAAGCCGTTTGCCCAAGGTCGAGTGGACCAAGAGCAGCTGGAGCAACCCGGATGGGAACTGCGTCGAGGTGGCGACCCTGCCCGGCGGGGAGTTCGCGGTCCGCAACTCGCGCGACCCGCTGGGGCCGGTGCTGGTCTACACCCACGCCGAGCTGGAGGCGTTCGTCCGCGGCGCCAAGACCGGCGACTTCGACGCGCTGCTGAGCTAGGCGCCCCGACCCCGGGTCGGACGCCCTTTCGAGCCCTACCGGAAAGCCGTCCGCGCCGATGGCCACCGCACCGGACCCCGGCCGCGCGGTGACCGCCTTCCGTCCACGGCGCGGACGCACGAGGAGCCCGGTACCCCTGGAGGGGTACCGGGCTCCTCGTCTTCCCGGTCCTGCCGGGCCGGAACCGGAAGCGGAACCAGGCCGGGACCGGAACCGGGTCGGAACCGGGTCGGGACCGGGAGGCGGCGGGGCGCGGATGGTGCCCTGTGTTCAAGGCACGGTGTTCGATGCGCTGTGCTCAATTCCCTGTGCGGGCGCGGAACCCCGCCGCCGATGCGTCCCCTACAGGCGGGTGGGGTCCACGCCGTCGCCGCCGACCGCCACCGGCGGCGTCTCCCACGGGAAGTGGGTGGCGCCCAGGGCGGGCTTGAGGTCGAACAGCCAGGCGGCCTTCTCGTCGTACTTGGCGAAGAACGGCTTGCCCACCAGCTCCGGGTCGCGCGCCTGGATGAAGTGGAGCGCGAACACCTTCTCGCCGGCGATCTCGGTGACGCCGTCCACGCACACCTTGCCCGGGGTCGCCGACATGGACGGGCCGCGGACGGTGCGGGCCAGGCCGGAGACGTTCTTGTAGGCGCCGCGGAAGATCTCGTAGGCCTCCGCCAGCGGCACCGCGAAGTAGTCCTGCGGGCCGGTGTCGCGCTCGACGAACATGTAGTAGGGCACCATGCCGTGGCGCAGGTGGGTGCGCCACATGCTCTCCCACGTGGCCGAGTCGTCGTTGATCGTGCGGATCAGCGGCGCCTGGGTGCGGATGACCGCCCCGGTGGAGCGGATGCGCCGCACGGCCTCCTGGACGATCTCCGGCCGCATCTCGTTCGGGTGCGAGAAGTGCGCCATGAACGCCAGGTTCTTGCCCGAGGCGACGACCTTCTCGAAGAGCCGGAGCGTGTCGTCGGCGTCCGGGTCGGTGACGAAGCGCTGCGGCCAGTAGGCCAGCGCCTTGGTGCCGATCCGGATGGCCTCCAGGTGCTCGATCTCCAGCAGCGGCTCGATGTACTTGGAGATCACGCCCTCGCCCATGATCATCGGGTCGCCGCCCGTGAACAGGACACTGGTGATCTCCGGGTGCGAGCGCACGTAGTCGACCATCTGGTCGATCTCGCTGGAGGCGAACTTCAGGTCCGCGTCACCGACGAACTGGGCCCAGCGGAAGCAGTACGTGCAGTACGCGTGACAGGTCTGCCCCTGCTTGGGGAAGAAGAGCACGGTCTCCTTGTACTTGTGCTGGATCCCGGGGATGGGCTCCTCGTCGACCTTGGGGACGTTGAGGTCCATCTGCCCGGCCGGGTGCGGGTTGAGCCGCGCCCGGACGGCGTTGGCCGCCTCGTTGAGCTCCTTGCGGGGCGCACCGGCCTTGAGCAGGTCGGCGATCCGCGCCACGTCGCCCTGCGGCAGCATGTCCGCCTGCGGGAACACCAGCCGGTAGATCGGGTCGTTCGGCGCGGCGTCCCAGTCGATCAGTTCGTCGAGGACGTAACTGTTGACCCGGAAGGGCAGGACGGTCGCCACCGCCTGCACCGCGAGCCGCTCATCGGCGGCGAGACCGGCTCGCGCTGTGAGCTCGTCAATGTGCTTCGTCGTGTAGGCACGAAACCGACGTCCGGTGGACGGGGACAGTGCCGCCTCTGGCGTAACGCTCACGCCTCTCCTCTCCTGCATGTGATTCAGGGCCGCCGCGGGGTCGTGAGGGCAGCCCTGATCCGGGGGTTCCGGCGTGCGGGCACCCGGGAGACCTCCGGAAACGGAATTCGTGTTCGGTTGTCACATGTACCCGGTGCGTAAGCACCCGGGCCAGCGAGCGGATATACCCCTGCTAGGGGGTTTGTACCCAGGTGGAGCAAAATACAGCCCTGACCTGGACATACGGGAAGTATCCTCGCACGAATGGATGAATGTCCCGAACCACAGGGCTTCCCACGCCACCCGGTACGGTGTTTCCACACCACCCGCGCACCCGTCGGCGTGTGCCCGCTGTGCCCGCACCGGCGCGGGGACCTGCACCGACGGCGTGCGTCCACAGAGCACCCCCGCCGCGGATCACGTCACCGCGGAACAGATCACCGAAGATCACCCCATCGCAGATCACCTCACCGTGAAGGACGCCACGTGAAGGACGCCGCGTGACCGGCACCTCCGACGCGGACGCACCCGTCGCCATCCGCCGCCGCACCACCCCGCCGATCATCGCCGTCGACGCGATGGGCGGCGACAACGCCCCCGAGGAGATCGTCAAGGGCGCCGTCCTGGCCGTGCGCGAACTGGGCCTGCGGGTCGTCCTCGTCGGCCGCCGCACCCAGATCGCCGGCATGCTCGCCGAGCACGACGCCCTGCGCGACATCCCGGTCGTACACGCCGAGGACAGCCTCGCCATGCACGAGGGCGCGCTGGCAAGCTGGCGCAGGCCCCGCTCCAGCGCCGCCGTCGCCTGCCGGCTGATCCGGCGCGGGGACGCCGACGCCCTGGTCTCGGCCGGGTCCACCGGCGGCATTGTGGCCACCTCCACCGTGCGCCTGCGCACCCAGCACGGGGTGCTGCGGCCCGCCCTGGCGGTCACCCTGCCCACCGGCGAGACACCGACGGTCATGGTGGACGCGGGGGCCAACGCCGACGCCAAGCCGGAGATGCTGGTGCAGTTCGCACACCTGGGGTGCGCCTACGCCCAGACCGCCTTCAAGGTGCAGCGCCCGCGGGTGGGGCTGCTCACCATCGGCTCCGAGCCCGGCAAGGGCAACAAGCTGATCCGCCGGACCGCCGAGCTGCTGTCGGCCGCCGCCGAGGACTCCACGGTCATGGACTACCGCGGCAACATCGAGGGCCACGACCTGCTCGCCCGCAAGGTCGACGTGATCGTCACCGACGGGCACACCGGGAACGTGGCGCTCAAGGCGGTGGAGGGGACCGCGGCGTTCGCCATGGACGCCGTCCGCACCGCGCTGACCTCGTCGGTGGCGGCCAAGGCCGGGGCGATGCTCCAGCGCAAGGCCCTGCGCGGGCTGCGCGAGCGCCTGGACAGCGAGACCTACGGCGGAGCGGCGCTGCTGGGGCTCAACGGGACCGTCGTCATCGCCCACGGGGACAGCCACGCCCGCGGTATCGCGCACGCCTGCCGGCTCGCCCACGAGCTGGCGGCCGGGGACATCGGCGAGCACGTGCGCCGGCGGGTGCACACCCGGCCGGCGGGGTGGCTGCACCGGCTGGCCCAGTCGGAGGGGCCGACGGAGGGGCGTTGAGGGGCCGGTGGAGGCGGAGGAGGGGTGCCGCGGGGGTGGCGGAGGGACGCTGAGAAGCGCCGAGCGCCAGCGGAAGGGCGCTGAGAGGTCTGCGGAGGGTGCTGCGGGGGCGGCGGGAGGGTGCTGAGGGGCGCTGAGCGTCGGTGGGGTGGGTGTAAATGCGCTGAGAACACTCCTGCGGGCTCGGTACGCTTGGAGCATGGCCGACCCGCAGGAAGTACTCTCGCGACGGGTCCAGTCCGCCCTCGGGGCCGCCTTCGGCCCCGAGTACGCCGACACCGACCCCGTCATCCGCCCATCACAGTTCGCCGACTACCAGGCGAACGCCGCGCTCGCACTCGCCAAGCGCCTGGGCCGAAAGCCGCGTGAGGTGTCCGCGGCGATCATGGAACACCTCGACGTCGCCGACGTCTGCTCGGCCGTGGAGGTCAGCGGACCCGGCTTCATCAACCTGACCCTGCGCGACGACTGGATCGCCGGGCGGACCCGCGAGCTGCTGGACGACGAGCGCCTGGGCGTGCCCGCGCAGGAGCGGCAGAACATCCCGCTCGACTACTCCGCGCCCAACGTGGCCAAGGAGATGCACGTCGGCCACCTGCGCACCACCGTCGTCGGCGACTCGCTGGCGCGGACCCTGGAGCTGCTCGGCCACAACGTCATCCGGCAGAACCACATCGGCGACTGGGGCACCCCCTTCGGCATGCTCATCGAGCACCTGCTGGAGGTCGGCGAGGACTCCCCCGAGGCGGACCTGCTCACCACCGACCCCAACGCGTTCTACCAGGCGGCGCGCACCGAGTTCGACGCCTCGGGCCCCGAGCCGGAGGACTTCGCCGCCCGCGCCCGGCGCCGGGTGGTCGCCCTCCAGAGCGGCGACGAGGAGACGCTGCGCCTGTGGCGCAAGCTGGTGGGCCTGTCCAAGGTGTACTTCAACAAGGTGTACGCCAAGCTGGGCGTCACCCTCACCGACGACGACCTCGCCGGTGAGAGTACCTACAACGACATGCTCGCCGCCGTGTGCGACGAGCTGGAGGCCAAGGGCATCGCGCGGATCAGCGACGGGGCCCTGTGCGTGTTCCTGGACGGCTTCACCGGCCGCGAGGGCAAGCCGGTGCCGCTGATCGTCCGCAAGAGCGACGGCGGTTACGGCTACGCCACCACCGACCTGGCCACGGTCCGGTACCGGGTGGAGGACCTCAAGGCCGACCGCATCCTGTACGTGGTGGGCGCCCCGCAGGCCATGCACTTCAAGATGGTGTGGGCGGCCGCGCGCGAGGCGGGCTGGCTGCCGGACTCGGTCGAGACCACCCACGTGCAGATCGGCAACGTGCTGGGGTCGGACGGCAAGATCCTGCGCACGCGCAGCGGTGCCCCGGTGCGGCTGATGGCGCTGCTGGACGAGGCGATCGAGCGGGCGGCCGCGGTGGTCCGGGAGAACCGGCCCGACCTGTCGGCGGAGGAGCAGGCGGGGATCGCCCGGCAGGTGGGCATCGGCGCGGTCAAGTACGCGGATCTGTCGGTGGCCCATGACACGGAGTACACCTTCGACTTCGACCGTATGTTGGCGCTGACGGGGAACACCGGGCCGTACTTGCAGTACGCGCAGGCACGGATCCGGTCGATCTTCCGGAAGGGCGGGCTGTCGCCGGAGCAGGCGCGGGCGGACATCGCCATCGGGCACGAGGCGGAGCGGGCGCTGGCACTGAAGCTGCTGGAGTTCGGGTCGGTGGTGGCGCAGGTCGGGGACCTGTTGCAGCCGCACCGGTTGTCGACGTATCTGTTCGAGCTGGCGCAGTCGTTGACGGCGTTCTATGAGCACTGTCCGGTGCTGGCGGCCGGGACGGAGGAGGAGCGGGAGTCGCGGCTGACGCTGGTGGCGCTGGCGTTGCGGGTGCTGGTGCAGGGGTTGGACCTGCTGGGGGTGGAGGCTCCCGAGCACATGTAGGTGCCGGTAGCCGCAGGAGTTGTGGGGCCGGAACGCGGTGA
>NZ_JBJJBV010000083.1:0-29901 GCF_045446735.1 Nocardiopsis protaetiae | reverse complement strand
GTCCTTTCTCCCGACACCCCCTCGGGCCGGGGAGGGCGATGCCGGCGGGGGTTACACCGTCTGTGGTCGGGCTTTCAAGCGAGGTCTGTGCAACCGCGGGTTTCCAAGCGGAGCGTCTTTCCGTGGACCTGTGTGGCCGGGGATGTGCGCTGTGCCCCGACCCGTCCCCTGAAAAACACCCCCACCGCCCGGGACGTGAGTCCAACGCGTACGCCTTGTGGTCTGCCGGACCTTCTACGTGGGGACGGCTCCGCGCCCAGCCCGGGTCTGTACGTTCCCACACGGTGACCCGTGGAGACCAACACGCCCGAGAGCAGTCCCTTCCACCGCCCTCCGCAGATGGCCGGCGTTTTGGAAACCTGCTCTTGCTGTCTCACCCCCTGGGTCTGGGGTCGCGATTCCTCCTCCCGAAACCCCCTGCGGTCGGGGCCGGAGGCCTCCTGCCGCCCTCACCCCCTGCGGCGGGGGAGACCACGGACGTGACCGGGCCGGGGCTGAGGCCCCAGGAAAGGTGGCAACCCCCCGGGGCCGGGGCCGGAGGCCTCCCGCGGCCGTCACCCCCTGCGACGGGGGCGGCCACGGACGTGACAGGGCCGGGGCTGAGGGCCCCAGGGAAGGTGGCAACCCCCTGGGGTAGGGGCGACCACGGAGGTGACCGGACCGGGGCTGAGGCCCCGGGAAAGGTGGGCAACCCCCTGGAGCCGGAGGAACCGTTCCCCGCACACCCGTCAGACCCGCGACCCCGAACAGACCACCCCCGCACCCCACAGCGTTAACACCACACCCACCGGCCGGGGCCAAGGCCCCAAGGAAGGCGGGAAACCCCCCGAGGCGGGGAAAGCGCAACGCCCTCCGGCCGGGGCTGAGGCGGGAGGTTCTGTGGCCCTAGTCCGATGACGGCCTCTCGTTCAGGACATGGTCGGCCGCGGTCCTCAGCACGTCGATCTCCGTCTGTAGGAGCGTGGGCTCCGCGGGGAGCGCCTGTGCGATCGACAGGCCGCTGACCACGGTGTACAAAAACCTCGCCCGGCGTTCGTTGTCGCCCGGTGCGAGCGCGCCCTCGTCCTGGAGGACCGTGAGGCAGTACTCGATGCGCCGGCGCAGCTCCCGCTCGATCGCGACGTACTCTTCACGGGCGGCGTCCGTCGGCGCGGTACGTATGTAGCGGTCGAAGACCTGGGCCCACATGTCCCGCGGATGCCTGTCGGCCTCCGCGGGTACGAGCAGGCGCTGGAGGCAGGCGACGAGCCGGTCCCTGGCCGGGATGGACCGATCGCGCACGCTGTCGTCCCCGAGCACCGTGTCGTAGACCCGGACCAGCACCTCGTCCATCAGCTCGCGCTGGGTGGGGAAGTGGTGCTGCACCGATCCGGTGCTCACCCCGGCCCGTGCCGCGACGGCCCGGACGCTCGGCGTCGCCGGGGGCTCCTCCCCCAGCATCGTCGCCGCCGCCCAGAGGATCTTGTCCCGGCTGTTCAGGCCCTCCGGTGGACGCAGCTCCATCCCACACCTCCCAGTACGCTGTATCGGAACCTTACCGGCAGCGGCCCGTGCTCAGAAGGCCGAAAGGCGCGGCGTCCGCACCGGCCCGGTGCGCCGGGTGCGCATCCACACCACCAGGGCCGTGACGGCGATGACCGCCCCGGGGATGAGCACGGCCGCCGTCCCGGCACCCGCCGAGCGATCGGTCGCGACGGTGGCCAGATCCGTGCGCAGCGCCGCGTCGAACACGAAGGACAGCGTGTTGAACGCCGCGTGCAGCACCACCGCGATCTCGATGCCCCCGCTGCGCCAGGTGACCAGCGCGGTCCCGACCGCGAAGACCAGATACCAGGTGTTCAGCCACATGTCGGTCGACAGGTGCACGACCGCGAACGCCGCGCTGGAGACCAGGATGCCCACCACGAGACCCGCCCGCGGTCCGCGCGCCCAGCCTCCGGCGACCCGGAAGACGAGCCCGCGGAACCCGTACTCCTCGCCCGCGGCCTGCAACGGCACGAGGAGGAGCGTGGCCGCCAGGATCCACAGCACGTCCATGTGCGTCCAGGTGCCCTGCGGCAGCGGCACCCAGTACTGGAACATCATGACGACGACCCAGGCGGGGGTGATGAGGAGCAGCGACCGCCCGAGGATGTCGAACCGGAAGCGCGAGACGACCGAGTGGAGCGACGCCCCCTTCACCCCGTAGAGCCACCGCTGGATGAGCATGCTCCACGGGATCATCAGTGCGACGGCGGCCATGCCCGCGGCGTGCGTCAGGGGCGTGTAGGCCGCGCGGCCCTCGGTGCCGATCACGGTGTCCACCCCCGCCGCGGCACCGATGAGGGCGAGGCTGGAGAACGCCAGCCCGCCGATCAGGAGCGCGATCGCGAAAACGCCGCGGCCGATGCGGCGCTTGTCGCCCGCGAGCACGCGGTGGTATTCGGTGTCGGGCGCGATGGTCTTCGTACGTTGGTCCAGCCGGTTCATTCGGAGCCCCCTTGCGAGGTCGGTGCAGGGGGTCACGACGGACTTTCGGCACTCGCCGGGCGTTCTGCGCACGCCCCGCCGCCCCCAGACCAATACACCGTATTGGCCATGAGTGGGACAGTACCACATTTTCCAATACGGTGTACTAGTGCCCTGAGAAGCGCGGGGGCGGCGGCCTTGGTCAGGCCACCGCCCCCGCGAGGGATGCTGTTCGGTTCGAACGCCTACCCGCAGGCGACCTCCTGGTCGGCGGAGGTGCCCTCCAGGCCCGCGAGCGGGTCGTCGGCGGACTCCTCGCCGGAGCCCTCGTCAGAGGCGTCGCCGCCGTCGCCGCTCAGGTTCACGCCCTGCCAGTCGGTGCCCATGACCAGCTCCACCGAGCCGGACAGGTCCGCGGCCTCCTCGATCTGCGCGCCGCTGACCAGTGCGGCGGCCACGGCCCGCGCCTGCGCCTCCTGGCCCGGGGCGTGGTAGACCGTGGTCTGCTGCGGGGCACGGGCGGTGGGGTTGCCCGAACCGGTGACGGTGAAGCCGAGTCCGGCCAGCAGCGGCTCGACCTGGGCGGCCAGACCCTGGGTGCCCTGGTTGTTGACGATGTACACCGACACCTCGGAGGGGGAGGCGGACTCGGTGGGGGCCTCCTCGGCCTCCGGCTCCTTCTCCTCTTCCTCCTTCTTCTCCGGCTTGGTGGCCTCGCCCGCGGCGACCGCCGAGAACAGCTCCGACGCGTCCGGCTCCCGGAGCTGGACCTTGTTGCCGTCGTTGACGTAGTTGTCGACCGG
The DNA here is from genome assembly GCF_045446735.1 of Nocardiopsis protaetiae. Classification (NCBI taxonomy): domain Bacteria; kingdom Bacillati; phylum Actinomycetota; class Actinomycetes; order Streptosporangiales; family Nocardiopsidaceae; genus Nocardiopsis; species Nocardiopsis protaetiae. Next base: position 26,650 of record NZ_JBJJBV010000083.1, on the reverse strand, counting down.
GACCATCACCATGTTCATCCGGCCCAGGTCCACCTCGCGCATGGCGACGGCCAGCTCCACCATCTTGTCGTTGGTGAGCTCGCCGTCGACGGTCATGCTGTCGGTGACCGAGCCGAAGAAGTCGTAGAGCGTGGTCGGGCTGGACATGACCTCGCCGGTGGTGACCTTGCGCAGGATCGCGCCGATCAACTGCTGCTGGCGCTTGATCCGGTCCAGGTCGCTGCCGTTCTCCGTGGTCTCCCGGGAGCGGGCCAGCGCCAGCGCCTGGCCGCCGTCCAGGGTCTGCTCGCCGGCGGGCAGGTCCAGCCTGGCCTTGCGGTCCTGGAGGGGCTCGGGGATGCACATGTCGATCCCGCCGATGGCGTCGACGATGTCCTGGAACCCGGCGAAGTCGACGAGCACCATGTGGTCCAGGTGGACTCCGGTGAAGTCCTCCACGGTCTTGCCCTGGCAGTCCAGACCGCCGTAGACCATGGCGTGGTTGAGCTGGTCCACGGTACCGGCGGCCACACCGGGGGCGTCCTCGGTGGCGTCGCAGCCGGGCATCGGGAGCATCAGGTCGCGGGGCATGTTGACCATGGTCACCCCGCCCTTGTCGACGTCGATGTTGACCAGGACCAGCACGTCCGGGCGGATGCCGTTGGCCTCGTTGAACGAGGCCTCTTCCCCGGCCCGCTCGTCGGTGGCCAGCAGCAGGATGTTGTGGATCCCCTCGACCCGTGCCGGGCGGTCGCCCCAGGCGTCGGTGTTGATGTCCTCGGTCTGCACCGCCAGGGCGTCGCGGTAGCCCGCGTAGCCGACCAGGCTGGTGGCGATGACGACGCCGGTCAGGCCGCAGGCCACCCACTGGCCCGGGGACATCCACGCCTTCGCCGTGGACTTGGCCGTTCTGGACACGTGTCTGGGAGCCAAGAGGGCACCTGCGATCCGTTCAGGGACAAGGTAAGGGGGTGATCGTTCGCCCGTACGCGCCCGAGGGTCACGCCGGGATCACGGCCGAACGCTACCGCACGGTACGCGGAAGGTCCGGTTTCGGTCAAGTAAGGGTAACGACCCCCTTTGACCGGAATGTCCCCCCTGCCGATCAGCAGGCGCTCTCGGGCTCCTCCTCCGCGGTGATCCCGCCCAGGTCCTCGGTGACCGAGATCTCCGGCGCGGCCTCCTCGTCGCCCTTGAACCCTGTCCAGTCCGGTCCGATGACCAGTTCGAGGGTGCCCGTGAGCCCGGCGGCCTCCTCGGTGACCGCGGTCTCCAGCGACTTCGCCAGCAGGTCCGCGGCGGCCCGCTGACCGGGCGCGTAGTAGATCGTCGTGACCGCGGGGACGCGGACCTCGGGGTTGCCGGTGCCGTTCACCGTGTACCCGTCGGCGCCCAGCCGCTCGGCGACCTGGCCGGCCAGGCCCTCGATGCCGGTGCCGTTGAGCACGTCCAGGGAGATGTCCGACGGGGACGGGCCGCTCTCGGCCTCGCCCTCGTCCTCGTCGTCCTTCTTCTCGTCGTCTCCCCCGGACAGGTCCGCGCCGGAGTTGATGGCCGCGAAGAGCTCGGAGGCGTCGGGCTCCCGCAGCGCCAGCCGGTTGGCGTCGGCCGGGTGCTGGCCGTTGGGCACGGTGACGAACTGGATCTTCTTCAGGTCCACCTCGCGCATGGAGATCGCGATGTCGGTCATCGTGTCGACGGTGAACCCGTCGTCGGCGGTGACCGACTCGGTGACCGCGTTGAGGAAGTTGGTGATGGCCAGCGGGCTGGTCATCACCTCGCTGCTGAGGACCTGGCGGAGCATGGCGCCCATGAACTGCTGCTGGCGCTCGATGCGGGACAGGTCGCTGCCGTCGCCTTGGCCGTAGCGGGAGCGCACGTACCCCAGGGACTGCTCGCCGTCCAGGGTCTGCTCGCCGGCGTCCAGGGTCAGGTGGGCCTTGGGGTCGTCGACCGGGGCGGGGATGCACATCTGCACGCCGCCGACGGCGTCCACCATGTCCTTGAACCCGGTGAAGTCCATCATGACGAAGTGGTCCAGGTGGATCCCGGTGACCTGCTCGACGGTGTTCCACTGGCAGCCGATGCCGCCGAAGGTCATCGCCGAGTTGATCATGCCGCTGTGCGGGTTCATCCCCTCATAGCCCTCGACCGCCTCGCAGTAGGGCAGGTCCACGACCAGGTCGCGGGGCAGGTTGACCATGGTGACGGCGCCCCGGTCGACGTTGATGCTGGCGATGAGCATCATGTCCGGGCGCTCGCCCTCGGCCTCGCCGTAGTTCGCGTTGTCCCCCGAGCGCACGTCCGACCCGATGACCAGGAGGTTCATGACGCCCTCGACACTGGTGGGCCGGTCCCACTCGTCGGTGTCGACCTGTGCGGTCGTGATGTTGTTGGCGATGCCCTGGTACCAGAGGTAGCCGCCCAGGCTCCCCACGATCGACAGCGCGGTGACCACACAGGCGACCCACTGCCCCGCGGACAGGCGCACGGCGTCCAGGACACCGGCGGGGCGTGGGGCGGAGCGTTTTCCAGCCATGCGAACCTTCGAGGGGTGCGGTGAGGCCCGGGAGGGAGGGAACGCAGGCGTCGAACCGCATGCGTCCGATGAGGGGATCACACCGTCCCGGGACGGTGTGGCCGAGAATCGGATGTTAACAGCACCGGGGGTGCTGTAAATCCACTCTTGACTTCACCCACCTCCCCAGAAGGAGGGGGTCCGATACGCGCCAAGGCGCGTACGGCCCTTACGGGTCGACCCTCGCGGGCCCGGTTTCCTGTTTCGTCGCCGACCGCGGAAGGGAGGACCCCTGCCGTCTCACACCGGCTCCGCAGGCCTACCCCGGGTCTTGTTCCCGGAGCACGGCACGTCCTGCCGTAAGGATGTTCTTCGCCGCGTTCAGCTCACGGTCGTGCCGTGCGCGGCAGTGCGGGCACGTCCAGAACCGGGTGCCCAGAGAGAGATGCTTCAACAGGTGCCCGCAGTCCGAGCACGTCTTGGACGAGGGGAACCACCGGTCGATCACCACCAGGGTGCGACCGTACCGGGCGGCCTTGTACTCCAACTGGCGGCGGAACTCACCGAAGGCGGCGTCCAGCACCGCTCGGTTGAGTCCCGCCTTCTGCCGCACCCGCTTCCCCGGCTCTTCGAGGCTGCCGCGCGCGGAGGAGGTCATACCCCGCACGCTGAGGTCCTCGATCGCGATCAGGTCGTGGGCGCGCACCAGGTGGGTGGTGGTCTTGTGCAGGAAGTCGGCACGGGCGTGGCGGACCTTGCGGTGCGCGGCGGCGACCTTGCGCCTGGCCTTGCGCCGGTTGTTGGACCCGCGCGCCTTGTGGGCCATCCGGCGTTGGTAGCGGGCCAGATTCTTGGCTTTGCGGGCCAGGTGGCGGGGGTTGGCGATCCTCTCCCCGGTGGACAGGGTCGCGAAGTCCTTCACACCCAGGTCGATGCCGACCTCGACCCCGGACCCGGGTGCGGGGGCCGGGTCGTCGGTGTCCACGACAAAAGTCACGTACCAGCGCCCGTCCGGCTCCCGCGAGACGACCACCGTGGTCGGAACCAGCGTCGCCGGGTCGACGTCCGGCCACGACCACGCCACCCGCACAGGGTTCCGGTGCTTGGCCAGGAACAGTTCACCGTTCCTGATACGGAACGCCGATCGGGTGTAGTGCGCCGACTGGCGGCCGGTCCGGGTCTTGAACCGGGGGTAGCGGGCGCGTCCGGCGAAGAAGTTGGAGAAGGCGGTGTGCTGGTGCCTGAGCGTCTGCTGGAGCGGTACCGAGGACACCTCGGACAGGAACGCCAGCTCGGTGGTCTTCTTCCACCCGGTCAGCGCGGCGTCGGTCTGCTTATAGGTGGTCGTCTCGCCGCGCTGGTGGTAGGCGGTGTGGCGCTCGGCCAGGGTCTTGTTCCACACCAGGCGCACACATCCGAACGTGCGGCCCAACTGGGCCGCTTGTTCGGGGTCGGGGTAGGCCCGGACCTTGTACGCCGTCCGCATACGGCAGAATTTACACGAAGGAGAAACTTGAGTAAGGAAAAACTGGAAAATGCGTGCGGGTTGCCCCGAGTTCCGCTCCTCCGTGGACGACAGGGCATCCTTCGGGAAGCTTCGTGACCAGGTCCGGAACCCTCAGAATCGGACGGCCACGGTCCCCGCGGCGCGATCGTGCAGGCCGCGGGTGTCCCGGTCGTAGATGACGGCCGGGATGACCAGGCACAGCAGGAGGGTGCGCACGGCCATGGAGGCGAACCAGGGCCAGGGGCGCTCGCCGGTGGCCTTGATCCGCACGCCCACCAGGCGGCGGCCGACCGAGGTGCCGAACAGGGTGAGCAGCGCGATGTTCATGACCGCGAACACGACCAGGGCGGTGTTGCTGACCAGGCTGGTGGCCTGTTCGCCGGTGACCCCGGCGCCGATGGCGCCCGCGGAGTACAGCCCCCAGGAGACGGCCAGCGCGAGCAGCCAGTCGAGCAGCAGCCCGGTCAGGCGGCGGCCCACCCCGGGCACCGAGTCGGGGCCGTGCTCGGGCAGCCCCAGCCGGTTGCCGCGGTAGCGGAAGTCGTCGTCGGCCGCGGCCCTGTCCTCGCTCATGTCCCCAACGGTATCCACCGCCGGGCATCGCCCCGTCCCGGGTGGCCCGAACGGCGGCGGTTCCGGGGCCGGTGGGCGCCGTGGCGCAGACCACACCGGAGGTCCCGGATGCCCCGTTTTGGCCCTGTACACGCCGGAATCACCGGGTCAGCCGGGGTGGTCTGCGAAAACACCGAAGTCCGTAACATGCAGGAAACAATGGAGACACGGCGTGGAAATCCCGCGCTCCTAGCTTCGTCAGCGAAGCCGGGAGACACCGCGTTGATCCGCCGCGTCCGCGATGGAGCGGCCCGCGGATCCGGTCGTCTCAGCCACCTGCACGGAGGTTCGTTTTGTTCAGCAGCGTCGACGAGGTGCTCGCTTTCATCCGAGACGAGGACGTCAAGTTCCTCGACGTCCGGTTCACGGACCTGTTCGGAGGCGTGAACCACGTTACCCTCCCGACCGAGAACGTCGACGCCTCGACGTTCACCGACGGTCAGATGTTCGACGGCTCGTCGATCCGTGGCTTCCAGGCCATCCACGAGTCCGACATGCTGCTGCTCCCCGACCTGAGCACCGGCGTGCTGGACCCGTTCCGCAAGTACAAGACGCTGAACATGACGTTCTTCGTCCACGACCCCCTCACCCTGGAGTCGTACAGCCGCGACCCGCGCAACGTCGCCCGCAAGGCCGAGGCGTTCCTGCGCGGCTCCGGTGTCGCCGACACCGCCTTCTTCGGCCCCGAGGCCGAGTTCTACATCTTCGACGACGTCAAGTTCGAGACCCGGTCCAACACCGGCTTCTACGAGATCGACTCCATCGAGGGCGCCTGGAACACCGGCTCGGCCCTCGAAGGCGGCAACCGCGGCTACCGTCCCCGCTACAAGGGCGGCTACTTCCCCGTCGAGCCGGTCGACCACTACAGCGACCTGCGCTCGGACATGGTCCGCACCCTCATCGAGGCGGGCATCGAGGTCGAGCTCCAGCACCACGAGGTGGGCACCGCCGGCCAGGCCGAGATCGGCGTCAAGTTCGGCACCCTGCTCCAGCAGGCCGACCGCGTGCAGCTGTACAAGTACATCGTCAAGAACGTCGCCAACAACGCGGGCAAGACGGCGACCTTCATGCCCAAGCCGCTGTTCGGCGACAACGGCTCCGGCATGCACTGCCACCAGAGCCTGTGGAAGGACGGCGAGCCGCTGTTCTTCGACGAGTCCGGCTACGGCCAGCTGTCCGACACAGCCCGCTACTACATCGGCGGCCTGCTCAAGCACGCCCCGGCGCTGCTGGCCTTCACCAACCCGACGGTGAACTCCTACCACCGCCTGGTGCCCGGCTACGAGGCCCCGATCAACCTGGTCTACAGCCAGCGCAACCGCTCCGCGTGCATCCGCCTGCCGCTGACCGGCTCCAACCCCAAGGCCAAGCGCATCGAGTTCCGCGTGCCGGACCCGTCGGCCAACCCGTACCTGGCCTTCTCCGCCATGCTGATGGCCGGCGTCGACGGCATCAAGAACAAGATCGAGCCGCCGGAGCCGATCGACAAGGACCTGTACGAGCTGCCCCCGGCCGAGGCCAAGGCCATCAAGACGGTCCCGGCCTCGCTGGACGACGCGCTCAACGCGGTCGAGGAGGACCACGAGTTCCTCCTGGAGGGCGGCGTGTTCACGAAGGACCTCCTGGAGACCTACGTGGACTTCAAGCGCACCGAGGAGATCGACTCCCTGCGCCTGCGCCCCCACCCGCGCGAGTTCGAGCTCTACTACGACATCTAGGCCGTAGCCACAGCTCCCCGGAGTGACGCGCCCGCGGGGCGCGCCCTCCTCCCGGGGCCGGTATCCGTTCGGATACCGGCCCCGACCCGGTTCCGGACCATCCCCGGGCGAACCCAACGGCGGGAGCGCGCTGAGGTGTTCCGGCCCGCACCGTGCGGTCGGCCCATGACCGTGCGGCTACCGTTGACGCGTGGCAAGGGACGGAAGAGACACCATGACGGCAGGCGCGCTCGCACGGCGCGGCTTCAGTGACAGCCTGCGGGCCCTGCGGCTGCTGACGGGGGCGGGTCTGGACGCCGCCGCCGACACGGCCGTGATCGACTCCCTGGCGGCGGCCCCCGACCCCGACCAGGCCCTGCTGGGGCTCATCCGGGTCCTGGAGAACGACCCCGACCCGGACGTGCTGCGCGACGCGCTGCGCGAGGACCCCGCGCTGCGGGAGCGGCTGTGCCGGGTGCTGGGCACCGGCAGCGCCCTCACCGACCACCTGGTGCGCCACCCCGGCGACTGGCGGGAGCTGCGCGGCGCCGACGCCGCCCGCACCCCCGAGCCGGAGGAGCTGCGCCGGGGCCTGCTGCACACCGTGGGCGCCGACCCCAACTCCCCCGCCCCGGCCGCCGACCTGTCCGGCACCCGCTCCGCCGCCGAGCTGCGCCACGCGCTGCGCGTGGCCTACCGGCGCCGGGTGCTGCGGCTGGCGGGCCGCGACCTGACCGGGCTGGTCACGGTGGACGCGGTCGCCGCCGAGCTGGCCGACCTGGCCGCCGCCCTGCTGGACGGCGCGCTGGCGGTGGCCCGCGCCGAGCACCCCGAGGACGCCGCCCGCTGCCGCCTGGCCGTCATCGGCATGGGCAAGTGCGGGGGCCGCGAGCTCAACTACGTCAGCGACGTGGACGTGGTGTTCGTGGCCGAGCCCGCCGAGGTCCCCGGGGACGGGGAGCCGGTGGACGACCAGGCGGCGATGCGTTCGGCGACCCGGCTGGCCACCGCCATGATGCGGGTGCCGGTGGAGACCGACGCCGAGGGCACCCTGTGGGAGGTGGACCCGGCGCTGCGCCCCGAGGGCAGGAACGGGCCGCTGGTGCGCCCGCTGTCGGGGCACCGCGCCTACTACGAGCGCTGGGCCAAGACCTGGGAGTTCCAGGCCCTGCTCAAGGCCCGGCCGATCGCCGGGGACGCGGAGCTGGGCCGCGCCTACATGGACGTGATCACGCCGATGGTGTGGCAGGCGTCCGCGCGCAAGGACTTCGTCGAGGACGTGCAGGCGATGCGCCGCCGGGTGCTGGAGCACATCCCCGCCGGCCAGGCCGACCGGGAGCTCAAGCTGGGCCCGGGGGGCCTGCGCGACATCGAGTTCTCCGTCCAGCTGCTCCAGCTGGTGCACGGGCGGGCCGACGACCGGCTGCGGTCGGGCACCACCCTGGTGGCGCTGGCCGCCCTGTCCGAGCACGGGTACGTGGGCCGCCAGGACGCCGTGGGCCTCGCCGACGCCTACCGGTTCCTGCGCCGGCTGGAGCACCTGCTGCAATTGCAGCGGCTGCGCCGCACCCACCTGATGCCCGACGGCGGGACCGCCGACGGGCAGGCGGAGCTGCGCCTGCTGGGCCGGGCCCTGGGCTTTGTCGCCGACCCGGTGCGGGAGCTGACCGAGGCCCGCCGCAAGGTCGCCGCCGAGGTGCGCCGCCTGCACGAGAAGCTGTTCTACCGGCCGCTGCTGAACGCCGTCGCCAAGCTGCCCGGCGAGGAGGTGCGGCTCTCCCCCGAGCAGGCCCGCGACCGCCTGGAGGCGCTGGGGTTCGCCGACCCGGCCGGGGCGCTGCGCCACCTGGAGTCGCTGACCTCGGGCGTGTCCCGGCGCGCGGCCATACAGCGCACCCTGATGCCGGTGATGCTGGGCTGGTTCTCCGACGCCCCCGACCCCGACGCCGGGCTGCTGGGGTTCCGCCAGGTCAGCGACTCCCTGGGCACCACCCCGTGGTACCTGCGGCTGCTGCGCGACGACGTGCGGGTCGCCGAGCGCATGGCGTGGCTGCTGGGCACCAGCCGCTACGTCACCGAGCTGCTGCTGCGCGCCCCCGACGCGATCAGGATGCTCGCCGACGACGCCGACCTGGTGCGCCGCGACCCCAAGGTGCTGGCGGCCGAGGCCGACGCGGCGCTGCGCCGCTACGACACCGCCGAGGAGTCGGTGTCGGCGGTGCGGGCGCTGCGCCGCCGCGAGCTGCTGCGCACGGCCGCCGCCGACCTGCTGGAGGTCTCCACCGTCCAGGAGGTGGGTGCGGCCCTCACCGACATCTCCGCGGTGACCATCGACGCCGCCCTGCGGGTGGCCACCGCCCGGGTCCTGGAGGCCGACGGCGAGGAGCTGACCCGCGTGTGCGTGGTCGCGATGGGCAGGTTCGGCGGCGGCGAGCTGACCTACGCCAGCGACGCCGACGTCATGTACGTGCACGCCCCGCTGCCGGGGGTGGACACCACAGCGGCCACCCGGCAGGCGATGGCCGTCGTCCGGGAGCTGGCGCGGCTGCTGGAGATGCCCGCGGCCGAGCCGCCGCTCAAGGTCGACACCGACCTGCGGCCGGAGGGCAAGAGCGGCCCGGTGGTGCGCACCCTGGACTCCTACGCCGCCTACTACGGCCGCTGGTCGCAGGTGTGGGAGAGCCAGGCGCTGCTGCGGGCCCGGCCGGTGGCCGGGGACCCGGAGCTGCGGTCCTCGTTCACGGCGCTCATCGACCCGATCCGCTACCCGGTGGGCGGTATCGACCCCTCGTCGGTGCTGGAGATCCGCAAGCTCAAGGCGCGCATGGAGGCCGAGCGGCTGCCGCGCGGCGCCGACCCGACCCTGCACACCAAGCTGGGCCGGGGCGGGCTGTCGGACGTGGAGTGGGTGGCCCAGCTGGTCCAGCTGCGCCACGCCCACGAGTACCCGGACCTGCGCACCACGGGGACCCTGGAGGCGCTGGGGGTGGCGGTCGCCCACGGGTTCCTGACCGCCGACGACGGTGCCGTCCTGGAGCAGGCCTGGCGGCTGGCCTCGCGGGTGCGCGGCATGGTGATGCTGGTGCGCGGCCGGGGCGGCGACTCCCTGCCCACCGACCTGCGGGTGCGGGCGGCGCTGGCCGCCGCCCTGGGCTGCCGCAGCGCCCAGGACGAGGAGGGCCTGTGGGAGGGGCCCGCCGAGCAGCTGACGGAGTCGTACCTGCGCACGACCCGCCGGGCTCGGGCCGTGATGGAGCGGGTCTTCTACGACGACTGAGCCACGGCGGCCGGCTACGGCGACCGGGTCCGGCCGGGCAGGACGACGGTGACGGTCAGCCCTCCCCCGGGGCGCGGGACCAGGTCCAGGGTCCCGCCGTGGACCTCCACGACCCGGGAGGCCAGGGCCAGGCCCAGCCCGTACCCCTCCTCGCCGCCTCCGCGGCGGCGGGTGCGTCCCTGCCCGCGCAGGAACGGCTCGGTGAGCCGGGCGACGGTCCCCGGTTCCAGGACGGGTCCGGTGTTCTCGGTGCGCAGCACGGCGGCCCCGTCCGGGGCACGGCCGACGGAGGCGGTGGCGGTGCCGCCCTCGACGTTGTGGCGCAGGGTGTTGCGCACCAGGTTGTCGGCCAGCCGCAGCAGGAGTTCGGGGTCGCCGGTCACCGGCGCGGCCGCGGCGTCCAGGCGCAGGTCGACGCCGCGCCGTGCGGCCTCCTCCCGGGCCTCGGCGACGGCGCGGCGGACCGGGTCGGCCAGGTCCAGGGGCCGGGCGGCGGCGGTGACGGCGTCGACGTCGGCCAGCCGCAGCAGCGCCTCGGTGAGGCCGACCGCGCGGGCGTTGACCTCGGTCAGCCGGTCGAGCAGCGGGTCGTGGCCGGGTTCGCGGCGGGCGACGTCGAGCATGGTGGCGGTGATCGCCAGCGGGGTGCGCAGCTCGTGGGAGGCGTTGGCGGCGAACCGCTCCTGGACGGCGAAGGCGTCCTGGAGGCGGTCGAGCATGTGGTCGAAGGCGTCGGCCAGCCGCCGGAACTCGTCGTCGGGCCCGGTCAGGCGGATGCGGTGGTCCAGGCGGCCGGTGGCGACGGTGCGGACCGCCGCGTCGATGCGGTGCAGGGGCCGCAGCACCCACCCGGCCAGGAACCAGCCGCCGGCCAGGCCGATGGCGGCCAGCGCGAACAGCACCCACAGGGTGACGTCCACCAGGGCCGCCACGATCTCGCCCCGGGAGGTGATGTTGACGTGGGTGACGCTGGGATCGTCGGTGGTCAGCGGGTAGTCCGGGATGTACCGGATGACGATGTAGACCCCGGCCAGGACCGCCATCCCGGAGACGACCAGGAAGGCGGCGTACCCCAGGGTGAGGCGCAGGCGGGCGCTGAGCGGCAGGCCCGGGCGGCGCCGCGGGACCGGGTTCACCGCTCCCGCCCGGGGTCGACCAGGCGGTAGCCGACACCGGGGACGGTGACGATGGGGTCGGGGTCGCCCAGGGCCTTGCGCAGGTGGGAGACGGCGACCCGGGGCGCGCTGGTGAAGGGGTCGGCGTGTTCGTCCCACACCTTCTCCAGCAGGGTCTCGGCGGTGACCACGGCCCCGTCGGCGCGCAGCAGCAGTTCGAGGACGGCGAACTGCTTGCGGGGCAGCCGGAGCGGGCGGGCGCCCCGGTGGGCCTCCCGCCGGTAGGGGTCCAGGCGCAGGTCGCCGACCCGCAGCACCGGGTCGACGGCGGTGGTCGGGCGGCGGGCCAGGGCGCGCAGGCGCACCACGAGCTCCTCCAGCGCGAACGGCTTGGTGAGGTAGTCGTCGGCGCCCAGGGAGAACCCGTCGACCTTGTCGCGCAGCCGCCCGGCGGCGGTGAGCATGAGGACCCGGGTGCCGGGGTGGTCGCGGACCAGGACGGCGCACACGTCGTCGCCGTGCACGCCGGGGATGTCGCGGTCCAGGACCACGGCGTCGTAGTCGTTGACGGCGACGCGTTCGAGCGCCTGGTCGCCGTCCAGGGCGATGTCGGCGGCGATGGCCTCCTGGCGCAGGCCCGCTTGCAGGGCCTCGGCCATGTAGGGCTCGTCCTCGACGACCAGTACGCGCATGCTGCCCCCGCTCCACGGCGGCCTCCCCCGGCCGCTCGGTTCCGAGTCTAGGAGCGGGACCTGTTGCGGAAGTGTTGCGCGATCGCCCGACACGGGCGCAACGCCCCCGGTGATGGTGTGGCCCCCGCGAGGCCGGGCACCGGGTCCGGCCCCGGACGAGGGGGAGTCCGTTGGGTGCAGTGCGCCGGTGGGCGGTGACCGCGGCCGTGGGGGCCGTGCTGGTGTCGGGGGGCTGCGCGGCCCAGGAGAGCGGCGACGGCGGAGGCGGGGACCGCGGGGGCGGGGGCGCCGTGAGCCGGATGTGGGACCTGCCGGGCGGGTCCGAGCCGCTGACCGAGGAGGACGGGTACGTGCCGGTGGGCGAGGGGCTGGCGGTCGACGCCGACGTCCCGGCGCTGGCCAACCTGGACCCGGAGCTGCTGGAGGCGGTGCGGGAGGCCGCCGCGGCCGCCCTGGACGCGGGGGTCGACGTGGTGATCGTGACCGGCGGCTGGCGCAGCGAGCGCTACCAGGAGCACCTGTGGGAGGAGGCGCTGCGCGAGCACCGCAGCGAGGAGGAGGCGCGCCGGTGGGTGGCCTCCCCCGAGGAGTCCGCCCACGTCGGCGGGGACGCGGTGGACATCGGGTACACGAACGCGGCGGACTGGTTCTCGCGGTTCGGGTACGAGTACGGGCTGTGCCAGACCTACGCCAACGAGATGTGGCACTACGAGCTGGCGGTGGAGCCGGGCGAGCCCTGCCCGCACCCGGCCGCCGACGCCTCCGAGAAGCGTGCGGACGCCCCCGCGCCGGAGGAGTAAGGCGCGGGGGCGTCGGTAGGGGGAGGGACTTCTCAGGCGGTCAGCGGTGGTTCCAGGTGACGGTGGCCGCGGGGCCGATCCGGTTGGACCCCGTCTCCCACTCCACGTTCCCCGAGCCGTCGATCTTGACGAGCTTCCACTCGGTGCCGGCGCCGATGGTGACCGTGCCGGACCAGGTGGGGTAGGTGGCGGCGTCGGTGGACAGCTTCACGCCCTGGGCCGGGTTCCAGGACCCGAGCGCCGGAGTGGAGCCGACCACGTACACCTCCTGTCCCCAGTTCGTGTGGACGACGGCCTGGAGCGCGTCACCGGGGGTGCCCGGGTCGGTGCCGCCGCCGCAGTCGTCCTCGCACTCGCCGTCGACGTGCAGGGCCACGGCCCCGTTCGCGGGCACCTGGACGGTGACGCTGCCGCCGGAGACGGTGGCGGTGCCGCCGCCCGCGGCGTTGTCGTAGGTGCCGTCGGGCAGGGAGGTGGCGGCGGTCAGCTGCCAGGCGCTCCCGGTGGCGTTGAAGGCGGCGAAGCCGCGCGCGCCGCGGTCGAAGGCCAGGCGCCCGTTGCCGTCGGTGGCCCGCTGGACCAGCGCGGTGTCGCCGACGGAGGTGCGGAAGGCGGCCATGCCCGCGACGGCGGGGTGGCGGTGGGAGCAGACCCAGGAGCCGGTGGAGCAGTCGGTGTCCTCGGTGATCCAGCCCGCCGGGTTGCCCCCGACCTCGCCGATGCTGGGCGGTCCCTCGGTGACGTTGGTGCCGAAGTCGTAGCCGGAGGTCACCACCGGGGTGCCGTAGGGGTGGGCCAGCATGAACGCGGTCGCCAGGTGGTAGCGGTCCCCGTCCTTGTAGGTGAGGGTGGGGTGGTAGCGCTGGGTGTCGTGGTTGTCGATGAAGACGGTGGCCTGGTCGGAGGTCAGCCCGCCGTAGTCCGGCAGCTGGGCCAGCCCGGAGATGTTGCCGTCCTTGAACTTGCCGGCCACGTCGCGCTGGTAGTCGAAGTTGGTGACCTCGCCGTAGGGGGCGTAGGCGGTGTAGGGGACGGTGGCGTCGCCGTAGACCTCGTGGAAGATCCGGGGTTCGCCGCCGAAGCCGGGCACCGTGTTCAGGTTCCCGAAGATGTCGGCGATGTGCGCCTCGGGGACGTGCTTGGCGGCGTCCACGCGGAAGCCGCCCACGCCCAGGTCGATGAGGCCGTTGAGGTAGCGCTTGATGTGGCCGCGCACCTGCGGGTCGGCGGTATCGAGGTCGGCCAGGCCCACCAGCTGGCAGTTCTGGACCTCCTCCTTGTCGTTCCAGTTCGCGATGTCCCTGCGGCAGGATCCGAAGTCGCCGTCGCCGTAGGAGGCGGTGCCGTCGCCGAAGAGGTCGGGGTGGTCGTACTTGGCCCAGGCGGTGCCCGCGCTGCCCACGCCGGAGCCGTCGCCGGTCGTGTGGTTGACGACGGCGTCGACGTAGATGCGCACGCCGTTGTCGCGGCAGGTGGCGACCATGGCGGCGAACTCGGCGGCGGTGCCGCGCCGGGTGTTGTCGAGCCGGTAGGAGACGGGCTGGTAGTCCTGCCACCAGGGGTAATTGCCGCCTTCGGCGAAGGGGATGACCACGTGCTCCTGGGGCGGGGACACCTGGACCCCGGAGAAGCCGTTGGGGCCGAGGAAGGTCTCGCACTCGGCGGCGACGGAGTCCCAGTTCCACTGGAAGAGCTGGACCAGGGTCTCACTGTTGGGAGTGGTCGGGGCGGCCGCCTGCGCGGGTGCGGGCAGCGGCGCCGCCGAGGCGGGGAGGGCGGTCAGGGGGAGGAGGAGCAGGGCCGCGGCGGCGGCCGCTTTCAGGGGGGTGCGTCGGTGCATCGGCGCTCCAGGGTCGCTTGCGGGGGATCACGTATGGTCTTGCGATTAACGCAAGAAGTTGCGTGATGCCGAGCACACTACCGGCCCGTTACGGCTTTGTGAATAGACCACAACCCACGCGTCAAAGTGGGACGCGGTGCCCTGAACGGTCTGGACCGGCCGCGATCGCATCCTGCCACGTCGGATGACCCGCGACGCCCGCGCAAGAACTTGCGCCACCGGTAAAGAAAAACCGGCGCCGACGCGGATCACGGGCTCCGCGCCGGCGCCGGTCGGGGACCGGCGGGGGCCTACCCCCAGAAGACGGCGACGCCGATGTTGACGATGGCGAGCACGCCGGCGGTGATCGCCAGGTTCTTGGCGGGCTTGCGCAGGTTCAGCACGCCCAGCACCACGATGGCCAGGGCGATGAGCAGCTTGACGCCGATCTTGACGTGGTTCGGCTCGCCCAGGTCGGCCATCTCGGCCACGCCCACCAGGAGCAGGCCGGTGACGAGCTGGAGCAGGGAGCTGTGCAGCAAAACCTTGGTCGACTTGGGGTTGTCGGTCATGAGCTGCATGAGGAAGCCCGCGATGATGCCCGCGAGGCCGATCATGTGCAGGAAGACGAGCGCGGAGTAGAGGATGTCCATGGCCCTAGACTACTACGGTGCGTAGTATTGGGCGGATTTTTCCTGACACCCTGACGTAACGATCGGGTGGACCTTCACGCCGCCCGGCGCCGCCACACCAGCCACCCGAGCCCCACCAGCAGGGCCGCCCCCGCCACCCGGAACAGCATCGCACCGTCCACCGCCTCCGACACCCGCGACAGCACCGTCGGGGAGGCCACCACGACCGTGTCGCTGGCGCACGCCGTCGGGTCGGCGTCGCGCTCCAGCAGCAGGCAGGCCGTGGTCATCAGCCGCTCCGCCCCCCGGGCGTCCTCCCGCACCCGGACCCGGACCGTGTAGTCCCGCTCGCCCCCGGCGGGCAGGTCCACCCGCCAGTTGACGATGCCGCCCTCCAGCACCCCGTCGGCGCCCACCTCCAGGACCTCCAGGTCGTCGGGAACGTGCTGGGCCAGCTGCGCGCCGCGCAGCTCCCCGTCCGGGTCGCCGTTGGCCACCGTCGCCCGCAGCACCGTCTCGTGCCCGGGCAGCGGCGCCTCCCCCTCCACCGCCAGGGACAGCGCGACGAAGGCCTCCGGGGGCTCCGCGGCCTTCGCGGCCGGCGGGGCGTCCGCGGCCCGGCCGGTGTCGGCGAGCGCCGCCGGGGCCGCGGCCACCAGCCCGGCGCCCACCACTGCGGCCACCAGCCCGGCGGCCGGTCCGGCCGCCGGCCCGCGGCCGCGCCGGCCGTTCTCGATCCCGTCCATCATCCGCGCCTTCCGTCCGTGCGGTCACGACACCACCCAAGACAACTATGAGCGCATGTGAAATCACCGTGTGTGACACGCCGGAGGGCGGCACCCGGACCGGACGTCCCGGGCCCCGAACCCGGATAAGAGGTCTCAGACGCCTAAGACCCCCTAAGACCCCCGGACACCGCCGCGAACGGGGATTTCTCCCGATGCGGCGGCCGCCTCCTCAGACCGATTCTGGAATCGGCGGGGCACCCCGCCCCGCACCGAGGAGGAGACCGTGTACCACGAGGCCCTGTTCCTGGCCCACCACCCGCCCCTGACCGAGGAGGACATCCGCCGCATGGGGCACCGCGTCGCCGCACGGCGGCGGGCCCGCGCCGAACGCCGCGACCGGCGCCGCCGCTGGTGGCCGCGCCGCGGCCACGGACCCCACACCTACGACCGTGCCGCCTGAGCCCGCCGCCGCGGGCGCGGACGCCCCGCCCGCCGCGCAGGGCACCGCCCCGCCGGACGCCGTGCCGCCGGGGACGGCACCCGCGGGGATAATGGCGCCCATGCCCCTCCTTCCAGGTACCGCCCCGGTGCTCGTCGGCCGGGCCGCCCCGCTGGCGGCCCTCGCCGAGCACGCCGACCGCTGCCGCACCGGGCGTTCCGGAGCGCTGCTGCTGGGCGGGGACGCCGGGATCGGCAAGTCCCGGCTGGTCGCCGAGTTCGCCCGGACGCGCGGGCCCGGCACCGTGCTCGTCGGCGGCTGCCTGGAGCTGGGCGTGGACGGCCTGGCCTACGCGCCCTTCACCGCGGCCCTGCGCCAGCTCCTGCGCGAGCGCGGACCGGAGCCCTTCACCGCCGGCGAGGGTGCGGGCGAGCTCGCCCGCCTGCTCCCCGAGCTGGGCCCGGTCCCCGACGGCGGGCACCGGGACCGGGGCCTGCTGTTCGGTCTGGTCCTGCACCTGCTGCGGACCACCGCGGGCGAGGACGGCCTGACCCTGGTCCTGGAGGACCTGCACTGGGCCGACGGCGCCACCCGCGACCTGCTCGTCTACCTCATCCGCAACCTCGACCTGCCCGGGGTGCAGATCGTCGCCACCTACCGCACCGACGACCTGCACCGCACCCACCCGCTGCGCCGCCTGCTCCCGGAGCTGGAGCGCCTGCCCTCGGTGACCCGCCTGGAGCTGGAGCCGCTCACCCGCGCCGAGGTGGACGAGCACGTGCGCGCCCTCACCGGCCGCGCCCCCACCTCCGCCGAACTCGACGACCTGTACCGGCGCAGCGACGGCATCCCGCTGTACGTGGAGGCGCTGGCCGCCGACCCGCACCGGCCCGGCGGGGTGCCCGACGCCTTCCGCGACCTGCTGCTCGCCCCCGTGGACCGGCTCGACGACACCGCGCTGTCCGTGCTCCGCCTGGCCGCCGTCGGCGCGATCTCCGGCACCGTCTCCCACGAGGCACTGCGCCACGTCTCCGACCTGGACGACCGGGACCTGGAGATCGCCCTGCACGCCCTGATCGACGCCCGGCTGCTGCACGTGGACGGCGACGGCTACCGGTTCCGGCACGCCCTGCTGCGCGAGGCCGTCCACGCGTCGCTGCTGCCCGGCACCCGCACCCGCCTGCACCTGCTGCTCGCCCGCACCGTCGAGACCCACCCCCGGGCGGTCCCGCCCGAACGGCGCGCCGCCGAGCTGGCCCACCACTTCCAGGCGGCCCACGACCTGCCCCGCGCGGTGGCCGCCGCCTGGGACGCCGCCGGGCGCGCCGGGGAGTCCCTGGCCCACGAAGAGCGCCTGGCCATGCTCCGCCGCGTGCTGGAGCTGTGGGACCGGGTGCCCGGCGTGGCCGCGCTGCTGGGCGGGCACGAACGCGCAGAGGTCCTGGCCGAGGCGGCCCTGGCCGCCCTGGAGGGCGGGCACCCCCGCATGACGTGGGAGCTCTGCGACGAGGCCCTGGCCGCGGTCCCCGAGAACCCCGGGGACGACGCCGGACTGGAACTGCGGGCGCAGCTGCTGCGCCGCCGCGGCCAGGCCCGCACCCAGTGCGTGGACGTCGGCGCCGAGGACGACCTGGCCGAGGCGCTGCGCCTGCACCCGCCGCACATGCCCGGGTACGCGCGCATGCTGTCGATCCTGGCCCGCGAGACCATGTTCCGCACCGACGGCCGCGGCCCGCTGGACCGCTCCGCCGAGGACCTGGCGGAGGAGGCCATCGCCGCGGCCGAGCGGGTCGGCGACGACAGCGCCCTGGCCGCCGCCCTGGTCACCCTGGGCTCGGTGCTCATGGGCCGGGGCGCGACCGCGCGGGGGCGGTCGCTGCTGGAGCGTTCGGTCGAGCTGAGCCGCCGCCTGGGCGATCCGCTGATGGAGGCGCGCGGCGTCAACAACCTCTCCCACTACCTGCGCGAGCAGGGGGACCACGAGGAGGCGCTGGCCCTGTTGGAGGCGTTCCTCACCACCCCCGGGCGGGCCGGGACGGCGTGGGTGCACGGCGGGTTCACCTCGCAGAACCTCGCCGAACTCCACTTCGAGCTGGGCCGGCTGGACACCGCTCGCCGGATCGCGGACGAGGCGCTCGACCGCAGCCCCTCCCCCATGCACCGGGTGTTCCTCCTGGTGCCGTCCTCCCGGGCGGCGATCGCCCAGGGGGACACGGCCGCGGCGCGGTCCGGCCCGGACGGCCGGGGCGGGATCGCCGCGATCGACCCCGGGGAGATCCTGACGCTGGAGCGGATGGACCAGGCCCGGCAGGCCGCGTCGGCCTGGCTGGACCTGCTGCTGGCCGAGGGCGACGTGGCGGGCGCCCGCGCCTACGCGGTGCGGGTCCTGGAGCGGCCGGGGTTCAGCGGGTTCAGCGACTACGGGTGGGTGGTGGCCGACCTGGCCGCCGAGGCGGTGCGCCGGGCGGGAGCGGGTCCCGGCGACCCGCTGCGCGCCCTGGTGGCGGGGCTATCGGACATGCCCGTGCACGGTCCGGTCCAGGAGGCGTTCCGGGCCGCGACCGCGGCCCGGCTGGCCGAGGGGACCGCCGCGCCGGAGGAGGTCCTGGACGGGTGGGCGGCGGCCGTGGCCGCCTGGGAGGCGACCCCGCTGCCGCTGCCCCTGGCCGCCGCCCGGCTGCGGGCCGCCCGCGCCGCCCTGGCCGTGCGCGACCCGGAGCGGGCCCGCGCCTGGTGGGAGCCGGTGGGTCCGGCCGCCGACGCGAGCGGGGCCGCGCCCCTGGCCCGGGAGGCCGCCGACCTGGGCCGCCGGGCCGGGTTCACCGCCCCGGAGGAGGCCGTGCCCGCCGGGCTGACCCCGCGCGAGGCCGAGGTGCTGCGGCTGCTGGCCACCGGGGACACCAACGCGCAGATCGCCGCTGAGCTGTTCATCTCCCCCAAGACCGCGAGCGTGCACGTCTCCAACATCCTGGCCAAGCTGGGCGCCCCCAACCGGGCCGCGGCCGGGGCCCGCGCCCGCGATCTGGGCCTGGCCTGAGCGCGGTCGGGGCGGTCCGGGGGCGGGTCCCGGACCGGTTCAGGCCGGGTCCCGGGCCGGTCCTAGGCCGGGTCTCAGGCCGGTCCTAGGCCGGGTCTCAGACCGGTCCTAGGCCGGGTCTCAGACCGGGGCGGGGATGTCTTAGGCCGGGGGGCGGCACGCCCCGTTCCGGGCCCCGATGTCTTAGGCGGGGCCCGGGGCACCGCCCGGGGCGGCGCGCAGGACTGGGTTTTCTCCCGATGCGGCGGTGGGGTTCTCAGCGGGATCGTGGAGTCGTCGGTGAGGGACACCGGCACGACACACCGCTTCGAGGAGCACCACATGAACCCCGAACTGCTCTCCGCCACCGCCCGCGCCATGACCGAGGAGCGCCTGCGCGCCGCACGGCTGCGCCAGGAGGTCCGGGCGCAGCGCGCCGAGGCCCGCCGCCGCGAGCGGACCGAGCGCAGGGCCGAGCGCTTCGGCCGGGCCGCCTGACCGGCGGCCCGGCCGGGGCCCGGCCCCGCCACTTCGACCGGAAATCTCCTTCGAACCGTCACCCGAGGTCGGCATAATGAGCGGTATGCCCCTTCTTGTCGACAACGGCCCCGTGTTCATCGGCCGTACGGCCGAGCTCGGCGCCCTGCGCGAGCACGCCCACCGCACCCGTACCACCGGCCCCGGCATGATCCTGGTGGGCGGCGACGCGGGAGTCGGCAAGAGCCGTCTCATCAGCGAGTTCGCCGCCACCCTCCCCCCGGGCGCGGTGTACGTCGGCGCCTGCCTGCAACTGGGCGGCGACGGCCTCGCCTACGCCCCCTTCACCGCGATCCTGCGCCAGCTCCTGCGCGGGCGCGGCCCCGAGCTGTTCGCGGCGGCCGCCCCCGGCGGCACCGGCGAACTCGCCCGCCTCCTGCCCGAGCTGGGCGAACTCACCACCGGCCGCCCCGAGGACCGGGGCACCTACTACGAGCCGGAGAACCGCGGCATCCTCTTCGAGCAGGTGCTGCGCCTGCTCTACCGCAGCGCCGGGGACGAGGGCGTGACCTTCGTCCTGGAGGATCTTCACTGGGCCGACAGCGCCAGCCGCGACCTGCTCGTCTTCCTCATCCGCAACCTCGAACTGCCCGGCGTGCAGATCATCGCCACCTACCGCAGCGACGACCTGCACCGCGCCCACCCGCTGCGCCGCCTGCTGCCCGAGCTCGAACGCGTCCCGGGCGTGGACTCCCTGCGGCTGGCCCCGCTCACCCTCGCCGAGACCGGCGAGCACGCCGCCGCCCTGCGCGGCGGCCGACCCCTGGCCCCGCACGAACTCGACGAGCTCTACCGCCGCACCGAGGGCGTCCCCCTGTTCGTCGAGTCCCTGGCCGACGCCCCCGCCGGACACGACGACGTCCCCGACCGGTTCCGCGACCTGCTCCTGGAACCCCTCCAGGGCTTCGACGACACCGCCCGGGCCGTCCTGCGCACGGCCTCGGTGGGCGCCGTCTCCGGCGGCATCGACCACGAGGTGCTGCGCCAGGCCGCCGACCTGCCCGACCGGGAGCTGGAGACCGCCCTGCACGCCCTGGTGGACGCCAACGTCCTCAAGGTCGACGGCGAGGGGTACCGGTTCCGGCACGCCCTGCTGCGCGACGCCGTGCACGGCGAGCTCCTGCCCGGCCCGCACACCCGCCTGCACCTGCGCTTCGCCCTGCTCATAGACGAGCGGCCCGACCTGTTCCCCTACGAGCGGCGCGCCGCCGAGGAGGCCCACCACTACATGGCCGCCCGCGAGCTGCCCCGGGCCCTACAGGCCGCCTGGTGGGCCGCCGTCCGCGCCGCGGACACCCTCGCCGCCAGCGAGGAGCTCGACATGCTGGAGCGGGTCCTGTCCCTGTGGGACCAGGTGCCCGACGCCCGCGAGCGGGTCCAGGACCACAGCTGGGCCGAGGTGGTCTCCCGCGCCGCCGGGGCCGCCGTGGAGTCCGGGCGCGGCCGCCGCGCCCTCGAACTCGCCGACGAGGCCCTGGCCACCCTCCCCGAGGACCCCGCCGACGACCACACCCGCGCCGTCAAGGCCACCCTGCTGCGCCGCCGCGGCCTGGCCCGCTCCCTGAGCACCTGCGGCGGCGGCATCACCGACATGGTCGCCGCCCTGGAGCTGCACCCGCCCCACATGCCGGGCTACGCCTCCCTGCTGTCCGTCCTGGCCCGCGAGAGCCTGCGCCACCGCGCCGACCGCCTCGTCCCGCCCGACCAGGAGCGGCTGCGCGACCTGCGCGAGACCGGGCGGTCGGCGCGCGAACTCGCCGAGCGGGCCATCACCCTGGCCGAGACCTCCGAACCCGTCGACCTGTGCGCGGCCGCCGACGCCCGCATCACCCTGGGCAGCCTCCACATCGGCGACGGCGACCTGGAGCGCGGCCGACCCCTCATCGAGGAGGCCATGGAGATCGCCGCCGAGGTCTCCGAACCCTCCCTGGAGGCGCGCGCCGCCGGGAACCTCGGGCACTTCCTGCGCGAGCTGGGGCGCCACGAGGAGGGGCTGCGGGTGCTGGAGGAGTCGCTGGCCCGCCACGAGGAGATGGGCTGGGCGTCGGTCCACAAGACGTTCAACCACCAGAACCGCGCCGAGATCCACTACGAGCTCGGCGACCTGGCCCAGGCCCGCGAGATCTGCGAGATGATCCTGCGCACCCGCGGCCCCGTCAAGGACCGCTCCTACGTGGACGCGGTGCTGGCCCGCAGCGCCGCCGCCATGGGCGACCTGGACACCGCGCGCTCGGTCTCGTGCTGGTCGCCCGGAGAGCGGGTACCCGACTCCCACCGTATGAACATCATCCAGCTGGACCTGCTGGCCAAGCTGGAGACCGGCCTGGCCGAGGGCTCGGTGGACGCCGTCGTGGCCCTGGCCGAGCAGGCCCTGGAGCAGCTAGAGCTGGAGGCCTCCCGCGGCTACACCTGGCCGCTGGTCGACGTGATGGCCGAGGCCGCCGCGCGGGCGGCCGAGGCCGGGAGCGGCGGGGGCGACCGGGCCCGCCGGGTCATGGCCATGGCCGTGAAGACCACCGAGACCATGGACGTCACCGGCCCGCCCCAGCGCGCCCACCGCGCCCGGGTCCTGGCCTACGCCGCCGAGCTCGACGACACCGACCCCGCCGGCCGCCTCGACCTGTGGGAGCAGGCGGTCACCGCCTGGGAGGGCACCCCCATGCCCCTGCACCTGGCCGCCGCCCGGCTGCGCACCGCCCGCGCCGCCGTGGCCGCCGGGGAGCGCGACCGGGCCCGGGAGCTGGTGCGCGCCGCCCACGCGACCGCCGAACGGCACGGGGCGGCCCCGCTGGCCGCCTCCGCCGCCGACCTGGCCCGCCGGATCGGCGTCGGCCTCACCGACGAGGCGCCCGCCCCGGCGGCGCCCGCCGGGCTCACCGCCCGCGAGCTGGAGGTCGCCCGTCTGCTCGCCGCGGGGAGCACCAACGCGCGCATCGCCCAGGAGCTGTTCATCTCCGCCAAGACGGCCAGCGTCCACGTGTCCAACATCCTGGCCAAGCTGGGCGTGCCCAACCGCGCCACCGCCGGGGCCCGGCTCCGGGAGCTCGGCCTGGGCTGAGGCCCCGCCCCCGGGCCCCGTCCACGGGCCCGGGGGCGGCCGGGTCCCCCGGTGTTAGGCTTGGAACGAGGTGGGAATTCCCACCAAGGCGAGGAAGGGAGGGAAGATGTCACTGACCGCCGACGCGAAGTCTCGCGTCACCCTGGGCAAGCTCGGTGTCAAGCCCGGCGACCGCCTCGAAGCCCGCGAGGTCCCGGGAGGGATCTTCCTGGCAAGGGTCGACGTCACGGAAGAGATCAACCCCGAAGCCATCGAGGCCATCGAGGCCTGGTCCAAGCACCTGGAGAGCGGAGGGCGGGGAAAGCGCCTCAGCCTGGACGAGCTTTTCGGGAGCGACGGCTAGCCCGTGTACACCCTCGAATACTCAGATCATGCCGAGGCCGTGATCAAAAGCCTGATCAAAGGCAAGAAAAGGGATCCACAAAAGGCTAAAAAGGTCAGAAAGGCTCTCGGACACCTGTCGGAGAACCCTGACCATCCGGGGCTCAACGTACACCCCTGGAAGACGAGTCCACCCAGAGGATGCCCGGAAGTACCCGGGTACTCGCTGATGATCGCCTACGTGGAGAACAACACGGCGTCGGCGTGGCGCATCCTCTGGCACTACGGGCCGCACGACGGAGAAATCCCGGTGATCTCCATCGTATGGATAGGTCCACACTATTGATCCGAACACGGAGACTCCCAGGAAGACATCACCCTGGGAGTCTTTCTTTTTGTTGTTGGAAAATCAGGGGGAGGTTCAGACGGTCCAGCGGTTGGTGATCGGCAGCCGCCGGTCCCGGCCCAGGTTGCGGGCGCTGATCTTGGTGCCCGGCGCCGACTGGCGGCGCTTGTACTCGGCCCGGTCCACCAGCCGGATCACCCGTCGCACCAGCTCCGGATCGTACCCGGCGAAGACCAGCTCAGCCTCGCCCTTGTCGGTGCCGATGTAGGCGTCCAGCACCGAGTCCAGCTCCGTGTAGTCGGGCAGCGAATCGGTGTCGAGCTGCTCCGGGCGCAGCTCCGCGCTGGGCGGCTTCTCGATCGAGTTCTCCGGGATCGGCGGGACCTCGCCCCGGCGGGCGGCGTCGGCGTTGCGCCACCGGGACAGCTCCCACACCAGCGTCTTCCAGCAGTCCTTGATGGGCGCGAACCCGCCCACCGAGTCGCCGTACAGCGTCGAGTAGCCGGTGGCCGCCTCGCTCTTGTTGCCGGTGGCCAGCACCAGGTGGCCCTCCTGGTTGGACAGCGCCATCACCACGGTGCCGCGCACCCGCGCCTGGAGGTTCTCCGCCGACAGGCCGTCCAGCGGCGCGCCCGCCTTGGCGGTGGCCGCCTCGAAGGCCTCCACCATCGGGGCGATCGCGATGGTGCGGGCCGCGAAGCCCTGGCGGCGGGCGAGTTCCTCGGCGTCGGTGATCGAATGGCCGCTGGAGTGCTCGCTGGGCAGCAGCACCCCGTGCACGCGGTCGGCGCCGACGGCGTCCACCGCGATGGCGGCGGTGAGCGCGGAGTCGATGCCGCCGGAGATCGCCACCAGGACGGAGGCGAACCCGTTCTTGGCGACGTAGTCGCGCAGGCCCGTGACCAGGGCGCGGTAGACCTCGCCCACGTCGGAGAGGGGGTCCGGGCGCGGGGTGACCACGTTCTCGCCGGGGGTGTAGGGCTCGACCGGGTCGGCCGACACGGTGCGGCGGACGATGGTCAGGCCGTCCACGACCTGGGCGGGGACGGGGGTGGTGGGGGTGGTCTCGGGGGCGGCGGGGTCGGGGCGGGTGCCGTCGGCGCCCGCGGGCAGGTCCAGGTCGGCCACCAGCAGCGTCTCGGTGAACTGCGGGGCGCGGGCCACCAGCTCGCCCTCGGCGTCCACCACCAGCGAGTCGCCCTCGAAGACCAGCTCGTCCTGGCCGCCCACCATGTTCACGTACGCCAGCGCCGCCCCGATCTCCCGGGCCCGCCGCTGGCACAGTTCCAGGCGCACGTCGTCCTTGTGCCGCTCGTACGGGGACCCGTTGAGCGACAGCAGCAGCCCCACCCCGGCGGCGCGGGCCGCCGTGACCGGGCCGCCCTCCTGCCACAGGTCCTCGCACACCGCGATGCCCACGTCCACACCGCGCACCCGCACCACCGGGAAGGTATCGCCCGGCACGAAGTTGCGGAACTCGTCGAACACCCCGTAGTTGGGCAGGTGGTGCTTGGCGGAGGTGAGGGCCACCGCGCCCTCGTGCAGGACCGCCACCGCGTTCTGCGGGGCGCCCGCCGGCTGGCCGTACCGGGCCCCCGGGCCCTCCCGGCGCGACAGGAAGCCCACCACCACCGGCAGGTCGCCCAGCCCCTCCGCCGCCAGCTCCGCGGCCAGGCGGTGCACCGCCTTGACCGAGGCCGACACGAAGGAGTTGCGCAGGGCCAGGTCCTCCACCGGGTAGCCGGTGACCACCATCTCCGGCAGGGCGAGCAGGTGCGCCCCCCGGTCCCGGGCCTCCCGCGCGGAGTCCACGACGATCCTCAGATTGCCCTCCAGGTCACCGACCGTGGGGTTGACCTGGGCGAGTGCGATTCTCAGCTGTGCCACGGCACGAGCCTAGCCGGAGGGTTCCCGGCCGCGCCCGGGCGGGTAGGCCCCGGGACACGCCGCCACCGGCCATAATGCGAGGAAGAAGCCGGACAGAGCAAGAAGCCGGACAAGGGGACGAACCGGACGGCCTGCGGGGCGGGTGCGGAGCAGGCGGGGAAATGTCCCGGAAATATGCGCACGGCAGACTGGGCGGGGACACCCGACCCGGGCCGACCGTCATCGAGGAAGGTTGATCGTGAATCGACAGCAGGAATTCGTGCTCCGCACGTTGGAGGAGCGCGACATCCGGTTCGTGCGGCTGTGGTTCACCGACGTGCTCGGGTACCTCAAGTCGGTCGCCGTGGCCCCCGCCGAACTGGAGGCGGCCTTCTCCGAGGGCATCGGGTTCGACGGCTCCGCCATCGAGGGCTTCGCCCGCGTGTACGAGGCCGACATGCTGGCCCAGCCCGACCCGTCCACGTTCCAGGTGCTGCCCTGGCGCAACGAGCCGCACGGCACCGCGCGCATGTACTGCGACATCCTCATGCCCGACGGCTCGCCGTCCTCCGCCGACCCCCGGCACGTGCTCAAGCGCCAGCTCGGCAAGGCCTCCGACCTCGGGTTCACGTTCTACACGCACCCCGAGATCGAGTTCTACCTGCTCAAGAAGATGCCCGAGCTGGGCGAGCTGCCCGTGCCCAACGACTCCGGCGGCTACTTCGACCACACCCCGCACAACAGCGCGCACGACTTCCGGCGCAACGCCATCAACATGCTCGAAGCCATGGGCATCTCCGTGGAGTTCAGCCACCACGAGGGCGGGCCGGGCCAGCAGGAGATCGACCTGCGGTACGCGGACGCGCTGACCACCGCCGACAACATCATGACCTTCCGGCTCGTGATGAAGGAGGTGGCGATGGAGCAGGACGTGTACGCGACGTTCATGCCCAAGCCCTTCACCCAGTACCCGGGGTCGGGCATGCACACCCACCTGTCGCTGTTCGAGGGCGACCGCAACGCCTTCTACGAGCCCGGCGCCGAGTACCAGCTGTCCAAGGTCGGGCGCGGGTTCATCGCGGGCCTGCTGCGGCACGCCGACGAGATCACCGCCGTCACCAACCAGTGGGTCAACTCCTACAAGCGGCTGTGGGACGACCCGGCCGCCTCGGCGGGCATGGGCGGCGAGGCGCCCGCGTACATCTGCTGGGGGCACAACAACCGGTCGGCGCTGGTGCGGGTTCCGATGTACAAGCCCGGCAAGTCCAACTCCAGCCGGATCGAGATCCGGTCGATGGACACCGCCTGCAACCCGTACCTGGCGTACGCGGTGATCCTGGCGGCGGGCCTGAAGGGCATCGAGGAGGGCTACGAGCTGCCGCCGGGCGCCGAGGACGACGTGTGGGCGCTGACGGACGCGGAGCGGCGGGCGCTGGGGATCCGGCCACTGCCGCAGAGCTTGGACGAGGCGCTGCGGTTGATGGAGAACAGTGAGCTGGTGGCGGAGACGTTGGGGGAGCACGTCTTCGAGTTCTTCCTGCGGAACAAGAAGGCGGAGTGGCACGACTACCGGCGGCAGGTGACGCCGTACGAGTTGCAGAGGTACTTGCCTACGTTGTAGCGGTTTTTGGTGCCTTTGGTGCTAGTGCCTTTGGTGCCTTTGGTGCCCTGTAGCACTGGGGACCACTGCG